>CAKZSB010000018.1 GCA_937920585.1 uncultured Granulosicoccaceae bacterium
GGTTCCGCATCTGCGCAATATGTACCAAAAGGTTGGCAAGTTTGGCAACAGTGGTCGGTTTTCAGGTACGCAGGATGATTTCGGGCCGCAGATTCGCGGTTTCGGTTTCATGCACGACGGCAACATGGATACCCTCGATAGTTTTTTCCAGGGGAGTGTCTTTCAGTTCGATGACGATCCGCAACGCAACGATGAAAAACGCACCCAGGTGGTTGACTTCGTGCTGGCCTTTGATAGCAATATGGCCCCTATAGTAGGCCAGCAGGTGACACTTTCGCCTGATACCGGCACTGATACCGATGCCCGTATCGATTTGCTCAAAAGCCGGACGGCGGCATCCGAGTGTGACCTTGTTGCCAAGGGCGTGTTACAGGGTGAGGCGCGCGGTTATCTATACCGTGGCACTGAACTATTCGAGAGTGATCGCGGTGAGATGATCGACTATCAGCAATTGAGGGCTGCCGCTCGCGATACCGATGGCGCTATTACTTTCACCTGTGTCCCGCCGGATTCTGGTGTGTGGCTCGGCATTGATCGCAACCAGGATGGTGTGCCGGACGGGCAATCGCCCTCGCGCTAAATACTGCGTGACAAGGCTATACTCATGGTTTTTTATAGCACTTTGATTGGCAGGCTGATAATCAGCCTGCCAATTGTCATAAAGTCAGGTTGCCACACATGCGGTAACAGGCCGGTACTCACAAGCACTCTCAGCGTGCCGGAGCTGACTGGCCGTATTGAAATGATTTGGCGCTAATCTGTATTTCACGCCGTTGACCCGGACGCCACTGATGTGCCAATGTTTGGTGCCCGGCAGCCCGAACTTTTCATGAAAACTACGATTTCTCCTTTGCTCCCTGGTCTCGCAGCACGGCGCCGCCGAAGCGATGAGAGTAATCACCCCTCGCGAAACATCCTGGCTGGCGATTAACACAATTAGCACTTCAGCCAAATCACCGGCGTCCGGTGCTGCACCGGGTGTTGTCGTGACACTGCTGGTGGTGTGCCTGTTTGCCGGGCTTGCCTGGCAATTCGAATATTGGCGCGTCAGTCGGCTGCAGCACAGTCGGCTGGCACTGCAGGCTGATGACCTCGATCGACGGCTGCCGCAACTGGCAGTGCTGCCGCGATTGCTCAGTGCCGACCCGCGATTGCACGCTGCACTGGCTACAAACGATGATGAGACTGTCGCACTGGCCAACCGAACGCTGGCGCGCGCGCAACGCGAGAGCGCCGTTGACTTTGCGTTCCTGATGGATACCACGGGCGTAACCGTGGCCGCCAGCAACTGGCGCGATGAAGTCAGTTTTGTTGGTCGAAACTATCAGTTCAGGCCCTATTTTTCAGGCGCTTTGGCAGGGCGTCGCAGTACTTTTTTTGCAGTGGGAGCGACCACCGGCGTGCCCGGCTATTTCATCGCGGACAGTGTGCGCAACGGCGATGAAGTGATTGGTGTAGTGGTGGTAAAGCTTGAGCTCGATCAGCTTTTAAACAGCTGGCAGGCGGATCAATACACCTCGCTATTGCACGATGAACTGGGTGTGGTGATTCTGGCCACCGACCCGGAATTACTCTACACGCCGGCGCGCGAGCTGACCGCAAGCGAGCTGTCTGCCATCGCCGATGATCGCCGCTATCAGGTCAATCATCAGTCGCAACTGTTGCCTGTAACCCGGTTCAACTGGTACCGCAACGGCTGGCACTGGCGGCGAGATGATCAATCGCTGCGTCGCTACGTTGCGATTGATCGCGAGCTTGCCAGTGAGCCCTGGACGTTGCGCCATCTGGTGCCACTCGGCACCATCACGCTGACCGCCGCCTGGTACCTTTTTGCGCTGTTGGCAATTGCGGCGCTTGCCGTTCTCGGGCGGCGCAGCTATCGTCAGCAGCGCCTGCTTGCGCAGACCCAGCAGCGAAATGCCGAACAACTCGAAGCCGAGGTACAGGCCCGCACGCGCGAGCTGGAGTCTGCCCAGCAGGCGCTGATCGCCGAAGCCAACTTCGCGATGCTGGGCAGAATGTCAGCGGCAATCAACCACGAGATTAATCAGCCGCTGGCGAGCCTCACATTCAACCTGGCCACCTTGCGCAAGCTGATCGATTCCCCCGACGCGCGGGCTGAGGATATTCGCGACACTGTGGTGGACAGCGATCGCACTACCAAACGTATCTCGCGGGTTATCGACACGCTGCGAAGTGTCGCGCGCCAGCGCAATTCGCATTTTGCCGCAGTCGAAATTGGCCGCGTGCTCAGCGATGTGGTGTTGATTGTTCGGCGCGAGCGACCGGTAGCCTCGAAGGCGCTGCAGGAAGCGCGGTTAGAGTCATTGTTGGAGCAGCGCGATTTGCGAATTAACGGCAACGAGATATTGTTGCAACAGGCATTTCTCAATTTGTTGTACAACGCTTTCGATGCGACGCTGCAACTGGATGATCCGCAAGTGTCGCTGCAGATTGAAACAGATGGGCATCAGGTGCAGATACTGGTCTGTGACAACGGTGCCGGTGTGGCGGCAGAAGAAGCAGAGCAACTTTTCGAGCCGTTTCATACTGACCCGGGACGGAGTAGTGGACTGGGGCTGGGCCTCACCCTTGCACGGCAAATTGTCGAGGACCATGGTGGTACGATTAGCTATCGGCCGGGCTCAACCGATGGCAGTATATTTAGTGTGAGTCTGCTACTTGTCGATGGAGATAAGCCGTGACTGAAAGCGCTGCAGGCAACCGCATACTGCTGGTTGATGATGATCTCGATGTGCTGGCAGCGCATGCGCGGTTTCTGCGTGTCAACGGGTTTGATGTTTTGGTGGCCGACCGTGCCGGCAGCGCCCTTGAACGGCTGGCCGCAGAGTCGATCGACATCATCGTGACCGACCTTCGAATGCCGGATGAAGACGGATTGGCGTTTGCGCGTCAGGCGCGGGAAATCAGGCCGTTGATACCCATGCTGTTTTTCTCGGGCTTTGCCACGGTGCCGGATATTGTCGAGGCGATGAAACTCGGGGCGGTGGATTTTCTGGAAAAACCCGTCGAGCCGGAACAGCTACTGAGCGCAATCGAACGCATTGCCCGGAGCTTTCGTGGTGCGGTTGCATTGCAACAGCAGGCACTGGATATTTCGGATTCGTCGGTATCCCTTCGCCAGCGTGTACTCGCGTATGAAAAGTATGTGATCGAGTCGTGCCTGCTGCAGCACGACGGGCGCATCAGTTGTGTGCTCGAGGCTCTGCAGATCAATCGCCGAACGCTGAACGACAAGATGATAAAAATGGGTATAAGCCGCACAGCGCGCGACAGCTAACTACGGCGGCCTGCCAACTCACAGGCGGAAAATCGGCAAAGAATTGCCGATTCGCGGCTCTGGCACCGGATGGCATTTCGACTGTTGTAGAATTTAAGTATGTAAAACAATTGCATAGCGATGCTTGCAAGGGGCGGCTGCTAAGCGGCAAAATGCCAGCGGATCAACACACGGGCCGGATTGTGTCCGTTGTTGTGAGTCAGTGAAACTGATTTCGACATTTGAATCTACTGGAGAGAATTCATGAGCAACAAAATTCGTCGCCTGTTACTGGCAGGCGCTGTGGCAACGATGGTTTCGGCCGCGCCAGTCAGCGCAGACACCGATTACATCCTCAACACGGCATCTACCGGCGGTACTTATCACCCGGTCGGAACCGCAATCGCCACACTAAGCAAAATCAAGCTGCTGCCTAAAAAGAAGTTCAGCCTCACGGCAGTGAACTCGGCGGGTTCCGGTGCCAACGTGCAGGCACTGGCGGCCAATACCGCACAGTTTGCTATTTTGCAGGGACTGTACGGCTCTTACGCGGCGACCGGCACTGGCCCGGTTTCCGAACCACAGACCCAGCTGCGCTCAGTCACCATGCTGTGGCAGAACGTCGAGCAGTTCATTCTCGCCAATGAGCACGTTAAGTCGGGTACGGTCGCCGACATGCTGGCTGTCAAAGGTCAAACCATGGCGATGGGCAAGGAAAACTCCGGCACGCTGGGCTCCAACAACGTACTGATGGAAGGGCTTGGCGTTGATATCGGCAGCGATTACACGCTGCTGCACGCCGGCTACGGCCCCTCTGCCGATGCGCTGGCTAATGGCCAGGCGATTGGTGGCGGCTTTCCATCCGGTCCGCCAACCGGTGCTGTAACCAAGCTGCTGGCGTCTAACGGCGACAAATTCACCATTCTGAACGTCAGTGCTGAAGAGGCTGAAAAGATGGATGGCGGACGTGGCTTGTGGGTGCCGTACACGATAGCAGCGGGTACCTATCCGGAGCAGAGCGCTGACATCCAGACGATCGCGCAACCGAACTTTCTGGCGGTCAATGCCGATGTCGACGAAAACCACGTCTATGAGCTGACCAAATCGTTGTATGAAAACCTGCCTTTCCTGCAGGGCATTCACAAAGCGACCAAAGCCATGTCACTGGATGGCGCACTGGCCGGTCTGCCGGTACCGCTGCACCCGGGTGCTGCGCGTTACTACCAAGAGGCCGGTATCGAAGTACCCGATAGCCTGATGGCTAAGTAGCGAGCAATCGCAAGCTGGCGTCTGCCGCGCTTCGCGGCAGGCGTCTTTGTTTTTCCTGTTTCTTAACTTGTGATGCCCAGGCATGGATGACAATACCGGTCAAACGTCTGCTGCGCCGCCGGCCAGTACCGAGCGCAACATGGGACCTTTGATTACAGCGGCAATGTGCCTTTTCGCGCTTTGGCACATGCTGACCAATGTCTGGTGGAACGAACCGGGTATCTGGCAAAACTGCATTCACTTTGCAGGTTTTGCATTGCTCGGCGCTATGACCACGCAAACCTTTGGCAGTGGTGCGGCAACCGGCCCGATCGGGCGCTGGGGCAATTTAATTTTCGGCCTGTTAATGGCCGCCAGTTCGCTGTGGATTGCGTGGGCGCAAAATGGCGTCTACGCACGCACGCTCGCAAAGACGGGTCAGTCGTGGCAATTTGAACTGTTCGACTGGCTGGCCGCCGCCATCGTTATCATCGGTGTGCTGGAACTCACTCGTCGACTGACCGGCTGGATCATCCCGGTGCTGGTGGTGTTGTCGATGTCGTACATTCTCTTTCTCGGCGAGATGATGCCGGGCGCATTTCGCGCCGCCAGCCTGCCGATTGATGATGTCGTCTTTCGATCCTTGTACAACGACGAGGGCATGTTTGGCATCATCACCACGATTTCATCGGCGAACATAACGCTTTTCATGATTTTCGGCGCCTTTCTTGTCGTCAGCGGTGCGTCGGATTTTGTTATCGAAGTATCCAAAGTCGTGGCCAGTCGATTTCGCGGTGGTGCCGCATTCGTGGCGGTGATCTCCTCGGCCTTAACCGGCACCATATCCGGTTCGGCAGTGGCCAATACCGCCTCCACCGGCGTGATCACCATACCGCTGATGAAATCTAACGGCTTTCGACCGCAATTCGCCGCAGGTGTTGAGGCCGCAGCGTCGACCGGCGGTCAATTGATGCCGCCGATCATGGGCGCGGGTGCGTTTGTGATGGCCAGTTACACCGGCATCGCTTACAGCACCATTGTGCTGGTATCGATCGTGCCGGCCGTGCTGTATTTTTTATCGGTGGCGTTTATCGTTCGAATTGAAGCGGTCAAACATGGCATCGGCACAGACAATGTCGCACCGGTTGATCGGCGCAAGATGCTGGCCGGGCTTTTGAACTTCGTGCTGCCACTGGCCGTTATGACGACGATGCTGATGTCCGGCAGAACCCCGAGTTACGCGGCGGTCTATGCGATCCTCACGTTAATTGTCGTCAGTTGGCTCACACCAAACAAAATGGGGCCGGTCAATATCACCCGGGCGCTGTCGATGGGGATAAAGACATCGGTTATGACCGCTGTTCTATTGGTGGCTGTGGGTTTGATCAACAATGCGGTTACCACCAGCGGGCTTGCCAATACCTTTGCACTGATGATTGCTCAATGGTCGCAGGGTTCATTGTTACTCGCACTGACGCTGGTGGCTATCGCGTCACTGGTGCTCGGCATGGGCCTGCCGGTGACCGCGGCCTACATTGTGTTGTCGATTCTCTCTGCACCGGCGCTGGCGGGCATGCTGGCCGACGGTCTGATTGTGCAACAGCTCGTCAGCGGAATAGCCGATCCTTCTGTCGCCGCCACCTTTATGCTGGTGGACTCGCCCTTGGTGGAGAAAATATCCACCGGTATGTCGTTAGCCGAGGCACATACGCTGATGTCCACTATTCCGTTTGAACTGGCGGTGGTGCTGCGGCCCCTGTTGGTCGACCCGGCACAGATGACAACCTTCCTGCTGACCGCCCACCTGATAGTGTTTTGGCTCAGCCAGGACAGCAACGTCACGCCACCAGTCTGTCTGGCTGCGTTTACCGCCGCCGGAATCGCAGGTTCCCGTCCGATGATCACCGGCGTCGAGGCGTGGAAGATTGCCAAGGGTCTGTACATCGTGCCGCTGCTGTTTGCCTATACACCGATTATTGGTGGCGACTGGCTGACGGTTGCACAAATCGCTGTGTTTTCGCTATTCGGTATCTATGCGGTCAATGCTCTGGT
>CAKZSB010000019.1 GCA_937920585.1 uncultured Granulosicoccaceae bacterium
CAACTCGCTTAAATCCGGTGATGTCGATGTTATGAACACCACTATTCAGTTGGTGCTGGCCTGTCAGGACGATATTCAGGTACTCGCTGCCGTCACCACCGAGCGCCTTGCCACAGCACCTGATGCACCCACGGTTGGCGAGATTGCGCCGGACCTTTCGCTTGCACTGTGGAACGGTTTGTTTGTCACCAAAGACACACCGGCTGATGTTCGCGAAAAAATCGCCGCGGTGGCACAAAAGACCATGGCCAGTGAGCGCGCGATTAAATTCGCCAATGATGCCGGCGCACAGATCTACTGGCAGGATGCCGAAGCCTCCAGTGCTCGCATCGAATCGAACATCGAAACAATGGGAAAAATCGGCGAGATGCTCAAGTAGCCGACGCAGCTGAACTCTGCGGGTGGTCGCGCTGACCACCCGCACAACGGCAAAAAAGTACCACTGTGACGACACCTTCCGAAAACCAGAGCCCGGACCAACCCGCAACGACTTCGGCGCTAATGTGGTTCGGCGTGCTGGCCTGGTTGATCGCACTGTTTCTGATCAGCCAGCTGGGTTCGCAGACTACCTGGGTTGATGGCCAGCCACTGAGCCGTCAACCGGCACTAAGCTCTATCGTTTCACTCTACGGCATGGCATTTTTCGGTCTGTGCTGGCTCGCGTTTAACTGGCGTGCACAGCCCGGTTGGTGGCGCAGCAATCCATTTAGAGAAGTAGCGGCGTGGGTCGCGAGCCTTGAATATATCGGCTGGTTTATGTGCTACGTCTGGCTCGTCCCTGTGACGGGATATCTGTTTACCACGCTGGCCTTCTGTATGCTCCTCGCGGCGCGTTGCGGCTACCGCAGCAAACGCTCACAACTGGCCGCGGCATTTATCGCGTTGTGCATCGTTTTATTGTTTAAAACATTTCTCGCTGTAAAACTTCCGGCTGCACAGATTTACGAGTGGCTGCCGGCCGGTCTGCGCAACTTTATGATCATATACTTCTAAAATGGAAGCCCTCTCAGCCGGCCTGGCTCTGATCTCCCGATGGGATGTGCTCGCCGCGTTGTTCGTCGGCTCTATTGGCGGTGTTGTCATTGGCGCTATCCCCGGTGTAGGGCCAGCGATTGCTATTGCGATTTTGCTACCCGCCACCTTTTCAATGGAGCCACTGGTCGGGCTGACACTGCTGCTGGGTATCTATGGCTCGGCCCTGTTCGGGGGCGCCATACCTGCCATTCTGATCAACACGCCCGGTACGCCGGTCAATGCGCTGACCACCTACGATGGCTATCCCCTCACCCGCAATGGCGAGGCACCACGCGCGCTATCGCTTGCCTATGGTGCATCATTTTGTGGCGGCATCATCTCGGTACTGTGCCTGATGGCGTTGTCACCGGTACTGGCGAAAGTTGCACCGCTATTCGGATCCCGCGAAATATTTCTCGCCACCCTGCTCGGCATGGTGCTGGTGGTGATTGCCCATCGCGGCCACAGCATGGCGGCAGGCGCACTGTTGTGCTTCGGGATTTTCCTGCAGAGCGTCGGGCTCGAACCCGTGCGCTATACCCAGCGATTCACTTTCGAGCAGACCTGGCTGACTTCCGGTATTGATCTGATCGTGGTCGTGCTGGGCTTGTTCGCGATAAGCCAGTCACTGCTGTTGCTCACCTCGCGCGACAGCGCGAAGACAACGCCAACACTGGGCGCCGGTTTGTTCAGCGGGCTGGCAGAAGTTTTCCGATTTCCAAAAGTGGTATTACCGTCGGCCGGATTCGGCACGGCGATGGGCATCATTCCCGGGGTTGGCGAATTTACCGCGCAGTTCTTTTCCTACTCCCTGGCACAGAAATTATCGCGTAACCCGGAGAAATTCGGCAAAGGTGCACCGGACGGACTGATTGCGTCGGAGACGGCCAATAACGCCGTACCGGCAGCGGCAATGATTCCGCTGCTGGCGCTGGGCATTCCCGGTGAAGCGCTGACCGCGATGATGTTATCGGTCTTCTATGTGCACAACGTCATACCGGGGCCAACGCTCTTTTTGCAGCACATGGACTTCGTGATGGCACTTTATCTTTGCCTGCTGTTACTTAATGTGCTCGCACTGGGTTTTCTCATGATCGCCACGCGGCCGCTGTTGCACGTGATTCGTATCCCGGATCGTTTTCTCGGCATGACGATTCTCACGTTATCTTTTGTAGGCGTCTATTCGCTGCGCAACTCGATCACCGACTGCGCCATCGCCGCGACATTCGGACTATTCGGCCTTATCCTCAAGCGTCTGCAATTGCCGATCGTACCGATCATTCTCGGCATGGTGCTGGGTGGCATCATGGAAAACAAGTTTCGCACCTCACTGCCGCGAATCGACAGTGCGATCGACTGGATCAACCGGCCTATTGCCGCGGTGATTTTTGGCCTTATCGTGCTGGTACTGGCGGCACATAGCTGGACGCTTTTTCGCAACCTGAAAGCCGGGACGAATAGCTAATCACCGGTGTACTGGCCCGTTACTTCAACAATACCAGCCGTTGATCTCGATGTAGCGTACGGCACGGCTGTCCCGTATCGACTGACAAAGTGAAAAGCCATCGATCCGGGTGCTGAACTTCTCTTCGAGCATCGCGGGCGGTGGTGCATCGAGCACGCGCCGGGCGAGCGTCAGGTGAGGCCGGAAGCGCCTTTTGCTGACACTTATACCCGCGTTATTGGCGACACGGCTACAGCGCTGAGCCAGTTTCAACAGCGGCTCGGGCGGATTGCGCGGCGCTACCCACAGCACTTTAGAGTCGGGCCAGTAACCGACTTCATCTAACGTCAGATCGAATGGTTCCGTTTCAATCCCCTCCAGCTGCAATTCCATGTTCGCACGCTGCGCGGGGGTAATGTCATCGAGAAAGGCAAGTGTTACATGGTAGTTCTGAGCCGCTACCAGTCGCCCGACATGCGGCCAGTTGAGACTGGCCCAGCGGTGAATAGCCAGACAGGTATCGGCCTCGGGGATAACAGTGAAAAAGCTGCGCAAGATAGCTAACCAGTTGACTGGCAATGTGGCGTGGCTGCCCAGTATAACGATGTAGCGTCAGAAACAAAAAGGGCCGGAACTGTTGTTCCGGCCCTGTTCAGTCAAACGATCGACATCAGACTAGCGCCACTGAATGGATTCCTGCCCGTTAACCAGTTCGAATTCGTTGTACACCGGTGCACCGGACTCGTCGGCAAACCAGATTACCGCCAACACCGAAGAAATATCGTTGGTTACGGCCATACTGCCATTGTAGATGCCGTCGACAATAGACGTTCGCAACGCACATTTATCAAAGTTCACACCGTAGGCATCCTCGCCATCGAATTCGAACTCGGTACAGATTGATAAAAACCCGGTGGTGCCGGTCGCCGCTTCGATGTCGAAATCGATATTCATGTCCCAGCGGGTACTGAAATCGAAATGGTCATCACTGGTAAGTTCAGAGCTTGCAGACGCCTCGGCCACGTAGGGTTCCGGCGCGGCTTGCTCATCGACCAGTCCGCCATCCGCGCCACCGTCGGTATCCGCGCCGCCAGAACCGTCCACAGTGCCGCCGACACCGCCATCGACTGTGCCGTCTGTATTGCCATCGCCTCCACTCGCGGTATCGCCACCAGTGTCGGGCTGGGACGGTGCCAGTATCAGTTGCCCATCGCCACCGCCGCCTCCACAGGCTGTCAGCAGCAAGACCAGCGGAAATGTCGCTATATACTTTTTCATCATCGTCTCCGCTATTCCGTGAACACCAGGTTCGGGTTGCTATTCTCCGGCAGATACCATGAGTGCCCGCTCTCGCCATTGCTGTTTACAAAAGCCTCGAAGGCCGGGTAGGCAAACAGCACATCGATAAACTCGCGCGGATACTCCCAGCGCGTACCGATCTCCAGTGCCCAGGGCATGCCGTCTTCCGTCTGGAACCACAGCTCCGACAGCGGGTCGGACGCATCGACGCCAATGTCGACACTGGCCAATCCAAAATCAAACGATTCAGTCGGTGCCTGATTCTTCAAATGGATTTCGTAACGACGCCCCGGATTCTCGGAGTAGTGCGATCCATGCCACGCGCCGGGCGTTGCAAACATGAATGGGTCAAACACGCCTGATGTGCTCATTTCTACCGGCTCGAGCAGCGGGATGTTGATATTGAAGCGAGCCTGAATATTGGATCCGCAGCCAATTTCGGTGCGATAGAAAGTACAGTCCTCGCCAGCGCTGACGTAGTTCCATACGTTGTACATCAACATAAAAATCGCTTCGTTGGGTCCCGATTCCAACGGGTTGTACGGGGCAGTCGGCAGATCGTTTATGGTGTATTCAAGACGATTTTCATCGATCTGCGAACGCAGCACACCCGGCAGACGAATTCCAAAACCGTTCTGGTATGCTGCCCCGACCGCGGCTATTTCACCTGATATGTTCAGAAAAGTTACCAGGCCATCCTGTCGATAAACTGCCGTACGCAGGTAGACCACCAGGTCATTCATGTCGTAGTCACCCTCGATCGGCCAGTTATCTTCGTACGCGATCGTGGCCCAGTCATCCGACGAGGGATAGTAGGTAACCGACGCGCCGTCGGCGGTAATATCAACTTCGTAGTCTTCTACTTCACCATTGCTCACGCCACCGGCAGGACCGACACCGGCGTCCGAGGACAGTCGAAAACGAGCCCAGGTCTTGCCGACGATCGCATCTTCAGGCAACGAGATAAAAACGGTGTTGCTGCCGGCGCCGACCAGTCTGTCGCCAACAATTTGTTCGTTGCTGTCGAACTCGCCGTTCTGGTTGGTATCTATCCATGCATTCAGGTAACCCGTGTCACTGGCACTGACCAGCAATACCGCCTGCGATCCAGCCAACAACCCGGTCGCGAATTGCACACCGTCATCGTCATTGTTGCCATCGATTTCATCGTCCGACATCGGGAAAGGCGTGCCGTTGCTCTCCCCATCGACATCGTCACCGAGGAACAAAGTGGCACCGCCTGCCAGACCGTGGCGCGCGCCATTGTCAGACAACAGCGTGCCATAGGATGCCGGTGCGTCGCCGAAGTCGATTTCAGTATTGGTGTCGTCGAGAATGTCTGCCAGCGCACAGCGCGCACCGTCGTTAATACTGGACGCAGGTCCCCGTGCAAAAAGTTCCGCACTGTAGTTTGCGCCATCAATATCGATGCGAAAGATTCGGCCGTCCTTGTTGCGGCTGATGTACAGCTGTCCATTGACGTCGAAGTAGACAGCCCCGAATGTGCCGCTCTCACCGGTATCGCCAAGCTCGATGGAAGTGCCATTGGTCACATCGATCTGGTGCAGCAAACCTTTGTTGTCGACACTGTAGGCAAATCCATCACTCGGATGGAAGGCGAGATCAAAAATACGCAGATTCATCGTGGCGCCATCGACAATCAAACGCATTTGCAGATAGGTCTCGGTATTGGCCGGATCCAGACCAATGGCATATAAACCTGTACTCGCACCTCTGCGATACACCACGTATTCGTTAGTCAGCAATGAGACGTCGCCAACAAAGAAAGTCTTGCCAGCGATATTGTCTACCGCCAGGGGTTCGACCTGCCAGTCGCTTCCAAATCGCGCAGGCACATTGTGCACGTTGCTCCATCCGTAGACGTAATTGTCATTCGGATTAAAGCCCGTTGCATTGACCTTACCTTTGGTGCCCATGTCGTTCTGAACCAGCGTGTATTCACCGGTTGACAAATTGACACCATAGGTGGTCGCCACCGCACTTTGGGTGAGGTAGGCATCAGAGGTACAGCTTTCGAAGGGGTCGGCACTTGCCATACCGGCATAGAGCAGTGCGGGAAAGAGAATGAGTCTGCGCATGATGGGCTTGCGTCTCCTTGTCGTTAGGCGCCAGGCATCCTCTTACTAACAGAAAATCACTCTATTCCAGAGGATCAGCACTCTCCGTATCTCGGCGGTACCGCTCGAAGCTGCACACCCTCGACTCGTAAACCTGAAACCGGTCACACAAATCCGGCAAAGACTGACGACTTAGGCAAAGCTGAGCCAGTCACTTAGTAGTTAAGCAGCATGCGGCGTTTGCCCCGCAAAAATCGGCAGTAATTTTTACGGCAGGCTTTTATGGACAGGGTTGCCGCACGCTGGCGGACCGGCGGAATATTAAAAACGGGTCAGAGCCTTGCCCGGGAGACCCGCGTGCGCGATCGACAGCAGGGCGTTTGAAGTGGCGAGGCAAGCGCATGGAAGTAAAGCCGATAAGAATCAGCTTGTCGCGTTGAATCGGGTCGCGATTGTTCCATGTGAATTGTTATGCCAACAGGGGCACCCGGGCTATTCCTGAAACCAACGATTTCTCTCGCATCGTTTCTTGAACAGTCCGGGCGATCTGCCCCGTTTACTACTGAACGATACAGGTCTGGTTATTCTCCCAGCCGTAACCATCGCCATCGCTGTCGCTGCCAGCGCTGGCACATACCGGGCTTCCACTGGACGCGGTGTTATCATCTCGCCCGCTGTCGCTGGATGAGGCGAGACAACTCTGACCATTCTCCCAGCCATAACCGTCACCATCTGGATCGGAGCCGCTCTGGGTGCAGGCTGTCAGGCCGCTACCGGCACCGTTGCCATCGTTATCATTGCCATTGTTGTTGCCGCCAGCCTGAACCACGCAAGTGGCACCGTTCTCCCAGCCATAGCCATCGCCATCCGGATCGCTGGAAGCACTGCTGCAAACGCTGTGACCACCCGAGCCGCCACCGGTATTTTCTGACCCGGTACCCGAGCTGGCATCGACAACGCAGGTTGCATTGTTTTCCCAGCCAAAGCCGTCGCCGTCGGGATCGGCTGCGGCCGCCTGACACGAGGGATGACCGCCATTGTTTCCACTGCCGCCATTGTCGCCGCTGTCGGTGTTACCCGAATCGCCCGACCCGGAGTAGAGCGTTTCGAGGTTCCAGGTAGCGCCGGTTGCACTGCAATTGTAATTCTGGATGGCACCGCTGCTATCGGTAAGAAAGCCGGGGCAAGTTCGCTCGTCGGCTGCGGAATTAGCCGGTTGATGGCCACACTGAACCGTGTTGTAGTAGGTGCGGCCACTGCTTCT
>CAKZSB010000020.1 GCA_937920585.1 uncultured Granulosicoccaceae bacterium
TCGATATAGCCGTCGCGGGTGCGCCGCTCATCGCGCCGCTCGCGGGTGTAACCAAAAGGATCCATCGCCGTGCCGCGCAGGCGCTTGAGGCCGGCAAGCTTTTTCATCGACTTCATCATCCACGGGCCATACTCTCGTTTCGCGGGCAGGCCGGTCGACGGATGTCGACGTGAAAACAGCGGTGGCGCCAGGTGATAGCGAATGCTGTAATCACCCTGAAATTGTTCAGCGACAGCCTTTTCGAAGCGACCATCGGTATACAACCTCGCTACCTCATACTCATCTTTGTAGGCCATTACCTTGAACAGATAACGGGCCACAGCGCGGCTCAATGATTCGGACCCCGGCGATACTTCAGCCTCACGCGTTTTTACTTTTTCCACCAGCGCGCGATAACGATCGGCGTACTGTTCGTTCTGGTAGCCCACCAGGTACTCGTGACGCCTGGCAACAATCGCATCGAGTGAATCGTCGAGTGCCGGCGCGGCCTTGCTGGCAGAGTTCTGCTCCATCATGTTCGATACCGCTTCGGCATCGTGAGCAGCCAAACGGCCCAGTTGCAGCGCCTGCAGATTGAAGTCTACCGCAATGCCGTTAAGTTGCACCGCCTTTTCAAGCGCTGCAACACTCACTGGCAATAGGCCTTTCTGTGCCGCAAAGCCAACCGTAAACAAATTGGCCCCGATCGTATCGCCAAGCAACAGTCGCGCGATGCTGGTTGCATTCACCAGATGGGTATAATCCGCACCCAGGGTGTCGCGAATTACATTTTGCTGCGTATCGACGCTGAGGCTTATTTCCGAATTGAGCTGAAACGTTGCCGTTGGTACTAAATGACTATCGATCACTGCGTGCGTCGTACCGGGAAGACACGACACCAGACAGTCACGCCCGCCAGTCACCACCAGGTCACAGCCGATCACCAGGTCGGCATCCCCCATACCAATTCGTGTCGCGCCAATATCGGTGGGTGCTTTGGCCACTTTCAAATGACTGAACACTGTGCCCCCTTTTTGTGAAAGACCAGTCATGTCGTAGACTGAAACCCCGCGCCCTTCAAGATGTGCCGCCATCGCTATTACCGCACCCACAGTCACCACGCCGGTACCGCCCACACCGTTGATCAGAATGTTGTAGCCGGTCTCGATATCGGCAACGACAGGCTCGGGCAAATCAACCTGCGCCAGCGGCTGTTGGGTATTTTTTGGTGGCTTGCGCAATCCACCGCCTACCACTGAAACAAAAGACGGACAAAACCCTTCAACACAACTGAAATCCTTATTGCAACTGGACTGATCAATCATGCGCTTGCGACCAAAATCTGTATCTTTGGGCTGTATGCTGACGCAAGTGGAAACCGTTGAGCAATCTCCACAACCTTCACACACCAGATCATTGATAAACGCACGTCGATTCGGATCGGGGAATTCTCCGCGCTTGCGACGACGGCGTTTTTCGGCCGCACAGGTCTGGTCGTAAATCAGCACGGTCACGCCACTGGTGTCGCGTAGTTGTTTTTGCACCTTTTCCAGTTCTTCGCGATGGCGAATGCGGGTTTTAGCGGCAAAACCGTTGTTACTGCCATACTTTTCAGGCTCATCGCTAACCACCACAATCGCCTCAACACCTTCGGCTGCCACCTGGCGAGTCACCTTGTCTACCGTCAACTGCCCTTCAACCGGCTGACCACCGGTCATTGCCACGGCATCGTTAAAAAGAATTTTGTAGGTGATATTAATGTTCGCTGCCACTGCGGCCCGTATTGCCAGCAAGCCGGAGTGGTTGTACGTGCCATCACCAAGATTCTGAAAAACATGTTTTACATCGGTGAACGGTGACGCGCCAATCCAGGCGGCGCCCTCACCACCCATCTGCGCACCCATCACCGTGTCGGGGCGGTACATCGCCGCCATGCCGTGGCAACCGATACCCGACATTGCAATACTGCCCTCCGGCAACTTGGTGGATCGATTGTGCGGACATCCCGAACAAAAATACGGCGTGCGAATCAATTCGGCACCAGTGGCACTGGCCGCCAGTTCTATCTGCGCTACCAATTTTCCCAGGTGCTCTTCTATTTGCGAATCGGCAATACCGGCGCGTTTTAGTCGTTCGGCTATCACCTGCGCCACTGTTGCAACATCCAGTTGAATGTCACTGGGGAGAATCTCGACACCGTTTTCGTCACGCTTGCCAAAAATCGCCGGTCGCTGATCATCGGGCAGGTTGTACAAAATCTTCGACGCCTGCTCTTCCAGAAACGCGCGCTTCTCCTCAACAAAAAACAACTCCTGCAGACCGCTGGCAAACTCCCGCAGGCCTTCACCTTCCAGTGGCCATATCATGCCGACCTTGTAAACACAGATGCCCAACTGCTCCGCACGCTGCTGGTCTATACCCAGGCAACGCAACGCGTCCAGAACATCCAAATACGCCTTGCCAGCGGCAACAATCCCAAACCGCGCCCGCGTGCTGGTTATGGTGGCATAGTCGAGTTTATTGGCGCGTGCATAGGCGGCGACACGAGGCATGCGGTAGCGCTGTACGACAATGTCATCAGCCTGCGGCGAGTAATCAAGGTTCAGATAAAGGCCTTTGTCGCCAGTGGGCAAACCTTCCGGCAATACCGGCTTGACTCGCTCCGGATCAACATCGACTGAAGCGGTATTCTCCACCGATTCGTTCACGCATTTAAAACTGACCCACAAGCCGCTGTAGCGCGACAAGGCCCAGCCGTGCAGACCGAAATCCAGATAATCCTGAACCGTTGCCGGATACAAAACCGGCATGCCGAAGGCGGCCATGGACTGTTCACTCTGGTGCGCAACCGTCGATGATTTTCCGGGATGGTCATCGCCGAATACGGCCAGCACGCCGCCATACTCGGTCGTGCCTGCGTAGTTGGCGTGTTTTAGTGGATCACCGGATCGATCGACTCCCGGGCCTTTGCCGTACCACATGCCGAATACGCCATCGACGTTGGCATCGGGCAAGGCTTTGATCTGCTGAGTTCCCCACACAGCAGTGGCCGCCAGATCCTCATTGAGCCCTGGAGCAAAATGGATTCCGTCTTCACCAATCAATCTGGATGCCCGCCAGATCTGCATATCCAGGCCACCAAGTGGTGACCCGCGATAGCAGCTGACAAAACCTGCCGTATTCAGTCCCGCAGCGCGATCTCTTGCTTTCTGCATGAGCAACAGGCGGGCAAGCGCCTGAGTGCCGGAGAGAAAAACACGCCCTTTCTCCAGGGTGTACTTGTCATCGATCTCGACGTCGAGCAATTGCATGGATTCCTCCGCAGGCCAGGGCTTTTTGCCAGAAACCCAAAAACATACCACGAATGCCGGCTGTGGAATGTGTGCTAATCAATTGCGCTCAATGGCCGACACAGCCGAAAGGTTGGGACCAGCATCACAGATTCACCTTCAACAACACTATTTTGCTTTCGACCCCTATCTGATAAACTGGCCAGTCCACTCTGGAGACAGCTGGCTGCAGACCCTGCCAAATCAGGGGGTTATCGCTGGTTGGTCACATGTCAGAATCTGGAACCCCGACAAGGAATTCAGTCGGTACCCAATAGATAATTAGCCGGGCCCCGTCCGTCGCGTACTGCCGTCTGCAGCGAATTATCGCCTGGAGACAACCGCGACGACCTTATCGGCGGACCGAGCCTGCTAACCACAAGGATCCGCCATTCCGACGCAACAGATACAGCAACGGTACGCACGCAAGGGGCAAGCAATCCCGGATTAGCTACGCAGGCGCGATAGACAACAAAAAACTGCCACAGGCAGCGAGAAAAAAAGCAAAAGTGGGCGTGCAGGTAGCATCCCCCGGAGACCCAACAGATATGCAGAACAATTTCCCGGCTCGCCAGGGGCTATACAATCCAGCCCAGGAAAAGGACAGTTGCGGTGTAGGTTTTGTTTGTAATATCAAAGGCCTGGCTAGCAACGCCATTTTGCGCGATGCAGAGCTGATGAACTGCCGAATGGAACATCGGGGCGGCGTTGGCTACGAGCAGAACTCGGGCGACGGTGCCGGCATCCTGACTGCACTGCCCCACGCACTGTTTCGATCGATTGCCAAAGACGAGATCGGCGCAGAGCTTCCCGCCGCCGGAGAGTATGGTGCCGGCATCGTGTTCCTGCCGACCGACACAACCGAACAAAAACACTGCATGGCCGTGCTGGCCGAGGAAATTGCCGCCACCGGCCAGAAACTGATCGGCTGGCGCGATCTGCCCACCGACCCGGATGGCGCAGATATCGGCAAAGCGGCCCGGCAGGCCATGCCTGCATTCAAACAACTCTTCGTGGCCGCAGTCGACGCCGAGGGCGACGACTTCGAACGACACCTCTACCAGGCCCGCAAGTGCGCCACCGAACGCCTGCGCAACGACAGCAGCATTCAGAACCATTCGTTGTTTTACGTGTGCTCGCTGTCCACCCGCGTGATCGTGTACAAGGGCATGCTAACGCCGGATCAGTTGTTTCCGTTCTACCTCGATCTGCAAAATCCGTTGTTTGAAACTCACCTGGCGATGGTGCACTCACGCTTCAGCACCAACACGTTTCCCTCCTGGGATCGCGCCCAGCCCAATCGTTTCATGAGCCATAACGGCGAAATCAATACGCTGTTAGGCAACGTCAACAATATGAATTCACGCGAGGGCACCGCCACCAGCACCGCCTTTGGCGACAACCTGAACAAGCTGTTCCCGGTCGTTGAGCCCGATTGCTCCGATTCAGGCAACTTCGATAACGTGCTGGAATTCCTGCTGATGAACGGCCGCAAGTTGCAGGAAGCGGTGATGATGATGATCCCCGAGGCATGGCAACACCACGCCACCATGTCGAAGGAAAAGAAAGCCTTTTACGAATACCACAGCTGTTTTATGGAGCCGTGGGACGGCCCGGCATCGATTGCCTTCACCGACGGGCAGTACATCGGTGCCGTGCTCGATCGCAACGGCCTGCGCCCCTCGCGGTACTACATCACCAACGACGACAAATGCATCATGGCATCTGAAGTTGGCGTGGTGCACGTTGACCCGGAAACCGTTATCGAGAAAGGTCGCCTGAAACCCGGCCGCATGTTCCTGATTGATTTCGAAGCCGGCCGCATGATCCCCGACGAAGAACTCAAAGACGACTTCGCCACTCGCCGCCCCTACGGCGACTGGCTGGCCAGACAACGGCTCGACCTCTCGGATCTGCCGGCAGCGGCGGGCCTGGGTCTGGAGCAGGCCACGCTCACGCAGCGCATGCAGTCATTTGGCTACACCACCGAAACCATGCAGTTCATGCTGCAGCCGATGATTGCCGAACTTCGCGATCCGCTGGGCTCGATGGGCAACGACGCCGCGCTGGCAGCGATGTCCACCAAACCGCGCATGCTCTACGACTACTTCAAGCAGCGGTTTGCTCAAGTGACCAATCCGGCGATCGACTCGATCCGCGAAGAAGTCATCATGGCGCTGGAATGCTACATCGGCCCGGAGCGCAACCTGCTCGAAACCACTGAAACGCACGCCCATCGCCTGCGCATCCCGCACCCCATTCTCTCCAACGATGAATTGGCAGCGCTGAAAACACTCGATTACCGCGACTGGCGTACCCGCACCATCGACATCACCTTCGCCGCCGACTCTGGCGCCGACGGCTTGAATGAGGCGCTGGATCGTATCAACAACGAAGCGCTGCAGGCGATCAGTGATGGCTACAGCCTGATCGTCCTCTCGGATCGCGGAGTAAACGAAGCACGAGTGGCGGTGAGCGCACTGCTGGCAATCGGCAGCGTTCACCACCATCTCGTCGCACAGCACAAGCGCACCCAGATCGGCCTTATCCTCGAGACCGGCGAAGCGCGCGAGGTGCATCATCACTGTTTGCTGGTGGGTTACGGCGCCGACGCGATCAACCCCTACCTGGCCTTTGAATCTCTCTGGCAGGCACGCGCTGACGGCCAGTTCGACACCGTCTCACACATCGACAATGACGCCGACGTCCTCACCGCCTACCGCAAAGCTGTCGGCAAAGGCATGATGAAAGTCATGGGCAAAATGGGCATCTCGACGCTGCAGTCCTACAAAGGCGCACAGATTTTCGAGATCGTCGGCCTGGCCGATGATATCGTCGAGCGCGCCTTCGTCGGCACCGCCAGCCAGATACAGGGCATCAGCCTGGCGGTACTCGCCGAAGAAATGCAGCGCCGCCACCGCCTCGGTTTCCCTGATGGTGAAAACAGCAACGTCACCGTGCTGCCCAACCCGGGTGATTTTCACTGGCGCCGTACTGGCGATACCCATATGTGGGATCCAACCAGTATATCCAGCCTGCAGGTCGCAGCACGCACCAACAGCGAAGACGCCTACTGGAACTTCGCTCGCCAGATGAACGAGCAAAACACCAAAGCCGCCAACTTGCGTGGCCTGCTCAATTTCAACAAAAAAGCCAATGGTGGCGCCATTCCACTCGACGAGGTCGAACCCGAATCCGAGATCGTCAAACGATTCGCCACTGGTGCGATGAGCTTTGGCAGCATCAGTGCCGAGGCCCACGAAACACTGGCCGTTGCGATGAACCGCATCGGCGGCAAATCCAATACCGGCGAAGGTGGCGAGGACGAAAAGCGCTTCATCCCGATGGCCAATGGCGATTCAAAGCGCTCGGCGATCAAGCAGGTCGCCAGCGGCCGCTTTGGTGTCACGATCAACTATCTAAGCAACGCCGACGAGCTGCAAATCAAGATCATTCAGGGCGCCAAGCCCGGTGAAGGCGGCGAACTGCCCGGCGGCAAGGTCGACGACTACATCGCCCGCCTGCGCCACTCAACACCCGGCGTTGGTTTGATCAGCCCGCCACCGCACCACGACATCTACTCCATTGAAGATATGTCGCAGCTGATTCACGATCTGAAGAACGCCAATCCGCAGGCGCGTATTAGCGTCAAGCTGGGCGCAGAAGTTGGCGTCGGCACCGTCGCCGCGGGCGTCACCAAGGCGCGCGCCGATCATCTCGTGATCGCTGGCGACAGCGGCGGCACCGGCGCTTCACCGCTCACCTCAATCAAGCACGCCGGCGTGCCCTGGGAACTCGGGCTGGCTGAAACCCATCAGACGCTGGTGTTGAACAACCTGCGCTCGCGCGTGGTGCTGCAGACAGACGGCCAGATCAAAACCGGCCGTGACGTCGCTATCGCCGCGTTGCTCGGTGCCGAGGAATTTGGTCTGGCCACCGCACCGCTGATCGCACTGGGCTGCATCATGATGCGCAAGTGTCACCTCAATACCTGCCCGGTTGGTATCGCCACTCAGGACCCCGAGCTGCGCAAGAAATTCAAGGGTGAACCAGAGCATGTAGTCAACTACCTGTTCATGGTCGCCAAAGAACTGCGCCAGATCATGGCCGAGCTGGGTTTTCGACAGGTCACCGATATGGTGGGCCGTGTGGATGCACTGATTGTCGATTCGGCGGTAGAACACTGGAAAGCCAAAGGGCTGGATCTGTCGCGCCTGCTCGCACCGATCGACAAACCCGAGAATTTTCTGGGCGCCCACTGCATTCACAGTCAGGACCACGGCCTCGACAACGCACTGGACAACGAGCTGATCAAACTGGCGGCACCGGCGCTGACAAACGGCGGCAAGGTCTATCACGAACTATCGATCATCAACACCAATCGCGTCGTGGGCGGGATGTTGTCGAATCAGATCATTCGTCAGGTCGGTCCGCAG
>CAKZSB010000021.1 GCA_937920585.1 uncultured Granulosicoccaceae bacterium
AGATAGCTGGCAGCGTCGCAACCACTGACAACAACCCGGGTACAAATCACAGGCTTTTGCCTGCTGGCAGCAGTTTGCCGAAACAGGGGGCTGCCAAGCTGTTCGGCTGAGTATCCGAAGCACCTGCGGCGAAAAGTCGCGGTTGAGTGGGTGGCTTTTAGTCAGGCAGTTGTCACGTAACTCAAAATCTCCACCACCTGCTCGGGCGTTTGCGCCCAGCCCATTGCCGCCGCATCGACTTCTTTCAAAGGATGAATAATGCTCTCGTCGTGCAGGGTGATGTAGGGCTTGCCAAGGGCGGCGAGCTGACCGGCGTCGAAGGCGGCGTTCCACTGTTTGTATTTGTCGCCAAAGCGCACAATGCCGATATCGCAGCGCTCGATCAGCGAGCGAGTGCGAATGCTGTTGACCTTGGATGATTTGTGATCTCGCCAGAAGTTGTTGCTCTCGGCACCGAGTACGTCACCGGCGGCATCGCTGGCGTCGTGATCCGTTACAGCGGAGCAGAAAGTCACGGGCAGGTTCAGTTTTTCGGCGCCCTGTTTGATCTGCTGGCGCCAGTCGGTATGGATTTCCCCGGATAAATAGACGGTCCAGTTCATGTGTTTTTCTCAGTCGTTGTTCGATACTGATAATTGTACTGCAATTGAATCGCGCTGGCGGACGTGTGCTCTCGAAAGCGCACCGGGGGAGCTGCAGGTCGCTATCGTCGGATGTTGATCACTGTTTGAATGATCGCGTCATTGGCACTGATGACTTGCGCGTTGGCCTGGAAATTACGCTGGGTACCGATCATACGGACCAGCTCCTGTGTTAAGTCGATATTCGATTCCTCGAGAGAACTGGCCTGCACCATGCCCAGGCTGGCTGTGCCGGGTACACCCGTGACGGCACTGCCGGAATCAAAAGTTTCGATCCAGCTGGTACCGTGTACCTGTTTGAGACCGCGTGGGTTCTGAAAATCGGATAAGGCCAGCTGGCCCAGTTCGCGGGCCTGACTATTCGAGAACTGGCCGTAAATGATTCCGTCTGAGGAGATATCGTAACCCGTCAGCCGGCCAGCCTGATGGCCGTTTTGTTCGACATCTGAAACGCTGAACGAGGGGTTGTCGTACTGCGTGCTGTCAGAAAGCAGCACATTGATCTCAACGGGTTCTTCCGGCACACCGCCAATCCGCTCGAAGCTGATATCGATTCCCTGCGACGTGTTCCCGCCGTTGATCGCAGCCAGCTTTCCGTCGCTGTTGAATTCAAGAATATCACCATCCGGGTTGCCGATTTTTTCATCGCCCATATAGGCGTGAAATTCCCATTGGTTGTCGTCTGCCTTGCGGTAGTACATGGTCGTCAGGTAGGACGTTCCCAGCGAATCGTATACCAGGGCAGAAGTCGAGAAATTGTAGGTTTCGACATTGTCGATGTCGAAGGGCGCGGGCACCAGTGCCTCTGAACCGAGATTGACATCGAACATGAGACTTGTGGTTTGCCGGGGCGGCGAGCTGAAAGAATTCAGTCGCAGATCACCTGATACCGCTGTGATCCGTCCCTCTGCGTCGGCTGGGAAGCCGGTCAGACGATGCCCGCTCCCATTGACGATGAACCCGTCACGATCCAGCGAGAAACTGCCGGCGCGTGAGTAGATTGAATTGCCATTATCATTGAGCTTGAAGAATCCTGATCCGGATATTGACAAGTCCAGCTGATTGTCGGTGTAGGTGACGTCGCCCTGACCGAACGCCTGCGCGATTTGGGTTACGCGCACGCCCTGTCCGGTCGCACCTCGATTTGCGCCACCATTGGTGCTGTTGAACAGGTCGCCGAAGGTGGCGGCCGAACGCTTGAAACCAACCGTATTGGCATTGGCGATATTGTTGGAGATGATCTCCAGGTCGGCACTAGCGGCTTTCAGGCCAGTCAGAGCGGTGTCAAAAGACATCCAATTTCCTTATTAGAGGTTCTGAAGTTGTACAACTGGCAAATCTCCTTTGTCACCCTTCCTAGCAATTACGATTCCAGCAAATAGAGCGACAGGTGCGGAAAAATAAACTGCTGTTATAGGTATCCGATGACAGGAAGGCCGCATCCGGGCTCGATTGAGGCACACAGAGCCGACCTGGCTAACATAGGACGCTAATGGTCGGCGGGGTTTCTAAAGGGTATTGCAACCATGGTGTGGCGGGGCTCTACAATGGCCGGCTCTACAGGTATTTGGAAAAAGTGTATGGCCGTCATCGATATGGAACAGATCAGATCCGGCGCCCAGGGCGGGGGAGGCCGCGGTGGTCCGCCGCCACTGAAGATACCCGCCGGTTTTTTTGGTGGCTTGGGGATAATGCTGCTCGCCGCAATCGCGCTGATTATCTGGACTTCGATCTACACGGTGCCCAGTGACTCGGTGGCGCTGGTGCAACGCTTTGGCAAATACATAAAAGAAGTGCCGGCGGGCCTGCACTTCAAATTGCCGTGGGGGGTGGATGAAACCATCATCGTGCCGGTCAAACGCCAGCTGAAGCAGGAGTTCGGTTTTTCAACACCGGGTGCGACCAACCCCAGCCAGAATCGCAGCGACTCCCAGGCCCAGAGCCAGATGGTCACCGGTGACCTGAATGCCGCGCTGGTGGAGTGGGTGGTGCAATACCGAATTGAAGATCCGCGCAAGTATATGTTCGATGCACGAAACCCTGCCGAGACGCTGCGCGACTTGTCCGAGTCGGTGATGCGTGAGGTGGTCGGTGATCGAACTGTCGATGAGGTGATCACGATAGGTCGGCAGGAAATCGAGGACGAGGCGCTGGTCAAGATGCAGGAGCTAACGACCAAGTATGGCATTGGTGTGAGCATCGATCAGGTGCAGTTGAAAAATATCAATCCGCCGCGTCCGGTGCAGGAATCGTTTAACGAGGTGAATCAGGCACAGCAGGAGAAGGAGAGCCTGATCAATGCCGCCCGGCGTGAATACAACAAAGTGATTCCACTGGCTGAAGGTGAGAAGGATCAGCGCATTCGCGCGGCCGACGGTTATCGCCTGAAGCGCATCAATGAGGCAGAGGGGGATGCGGCGCGATTCAATGCGGTTTTTACCGAGTATGAAAAAGCGCCGGATGTGACTCGCCGCCGCATTTATATTGAAACGCTGGAAGAGGTGCTGCCGCAACTCGATTCGAAACTGATCGTCGATGAAACGGCACAGCAAATACTGCCGCTGATGCATCTGGACGCCAAAAAGGGGCTGGGCCAATGAATTTCATTAAAGGCTGGATGATATTTGTTGTCATTGGCATTCTGCTGTTGCTGGCCAATTCGCTATATACGTTGCGCGAAACCGAACAGGCGATTATTACGCAGTTTGGCGAGCCGGTGGGTGATCCGGTAACCAGGGCCGGACTAAAGATGAAACTGCCATTTATGCAGGTGGTGAATCCGATTGAAAAGCGCATCCTCGAATGGGACGGCAGTCCGAGCAACATGCCGACTAAAGACAAGCTCTATATTGCGGTGGATCTTTTTGCGCGCTGGCGGATTGTCGATCCGTTGCAGTATTTCCTGCGCCTGCGAGATGAGCGTAGCGCGCAGTCGAGGCTCGATGACATTCTCGGCAGTGAAACGCGAAATGCAGTGGCAAAGCACGAACTGATTGAAATCGTTCGTACCACCAGCGATCGCCAACCGCTGCGTGACACCTCGCTTTCAGAAGCTGACCTGGAAGCACTGGGTAGCCTGGTACCGATTAGCAAAGGGCGCAAGCGGGTAGAGGAGGAGATCTTTAATGCGGCTGCACCGAAGGTGAGCGACTTTGGCATTGAGCTTCTCGATATCCGTTTTAAACGAATCAACTACAACGAGAGCGTGCGGCCGAAAATTTATGATCGCATGATCAGTGAACGGCGCCAGATTGCCGAACGCTTTCGCTCCGAGGGTAACGGTGAAGCGGCGCGAATCAATGGTCTGCGCGAACGCGAATTGAACAAGATTCGCTCCGAGGCCTACAGAGAGGTTGAGGAAATTCGCGGCAAGGCCGACGCGCTTGCCACCGAGATCTATGCAAAAGCCTACAACAGAACATCGCAAGCAGCAGAATTCTACGAATTCCAGAAAACCATGGATATGTACAAATCTGTGTTGCAACAGGACACCACGCTGATATTGTCTACCGACAGCGAGGCGTTTCAATATCTGAAAGGCATGTCGCCGAATGTTGAATAAGATATTTCGTCAGATTGGAATTCCGCTGGATCGGAGGGGGCTGTGACAGACAAAAAGATAAAACCCGAGGAGTTACGCAGCCACCGCTGGCTGGGGCGCGAGGACATGCGCTCCTACAACCATCGCTCGCGCTTCATGCAGATGGGCTACGGCGAGGACGACTGGGCCGGGCGGCCGGTTATTGCCATTATCAACACCTGGTCAGATATAAATCAGTGCCACAGTCACTTCAAACACCGGGTTGAAGATGTCAAGCGCGGGGTGTTGCAGGCCGGTGGTCTGCCACTGGAGTTGCCGGCGATTTCGCTATCGGAACCCATCGTCAAGCCGTCGACCATGCTGTACCGCAACTTTCTGGCAATGGAGTGTGAGGAGTTGCTGCGCAGCCATCCGATCGACGGTGCAGTGCTGATGGGCGGCTGCGATAAAACCACACCCGCGCTGCTGATGGGCGCAATCAGCATGAACCTGCCGGCGATCTATGTGCCGGCCGGTGCCATGCTGCGCGGGCACTGGCGCGGTGAAACACTCGGTTCGGGCTCAGATGCGTGGAAGTACTGGGACGATTTTCGCGCCGGCGCGATCGACAAGCACGACTACGATCAGATGATGGGTGGCATCGCCCGATCGTACGGCACCTGCATGACTATGGGCACGGCGGCCACAATGATGTCGATCGCCGACACCATCGGCATGAGTCTCAACGGCGCCAGTTCGATACCGGCTGCCGACTCGGGGCATATTCGCATGTGCAGCGCCTCCGGACGACGAGCGGTCGAGATGGTTTGGCAGGACATACGCCCCTCGTCAATTCTGGATCGCAAGGCCTACGAAAACGGGGTCACAGCGGCTATGGCGATGGGCTGCTCGACCAATGCCATTATCCATCTTATCGCCATGGCGCGGCGCAGTGGAGTCGATCTCGACCTCGAAGACTTCGAGCGCAAGAGTCGGCTGGTGCCGGTGATCGCCAATGTCCGCCCCAGTGGCGAAAAGTATCTGATGGAAGATTTTTTCTACGCCGGTGGTCTGCCGGCCATGCTCTCGCGGATCGAGCACGAATTGCACGGCGACTGCATGACCGTATCCGGCCAGACCCTCGGCCAGAGCATCGCCCGTGCCGAGGTCTACAACGACGATGTGATTCGAACGATCGATAAACCGATCTACGCTGAAGGTGCACTCGCGGTACTCAAGGGCTCGCTCGCACCGGACGGCTGCGTGATAAAACCCTCGGCCTGTGATCAACGATTTCTAAAGCATCGAGGGCCAGCGCTGGTGTTCGATTCCTACCCGCAGATGAAGGCTGCAGTCGATGATGAAAATCTTGATGTGACTGCCGATCACGTGATGATTTTGCGCAACGCCGGACCCAGAGGCGGGCCGGGGATGCCGGAGTGGGGCATGTTGCCAATGCCGAAAAAACTGCTGAAGCAGGGCCTGCGCGATATGGTGCGTATCTCCGATGCACGGATGAGTGGCACCAGTTATGGCGCCTGCATCCTGCATGTTTCGCCTGAGAGCTACATTGGCGGTCCGCTGGCGCTGGTGCAAAACGGCGACATCATCGAGATCGACGTTGATGGTCGGCGAATTGATTTACTGGTAGACGAGCAGACCCTGCAGCGGCGACGCGATGCCTGGCAGGCGCCAGCTGCCCGTTTTGAACGGGGTTATGGCTGGATGTTTTCAAAACACATCATGCAGGCGCATCTGGGTTGTGACTTCGATTATCTGGAAACCGGGCACGGCGCGGCGATCGGGGAGCCGGATATTTTTTAGCATGCAAAACGGCCCCGATAGACGGGGCCGTTGCGCAAAGCAAAAGTTCTCGTGCGCCTGATCAGGCGGCGCGCTGGAAGCCTTCGTTCTGCTGTTGTATCAGCATGCCTTCCATCGCTTTGGTGTCCAGCGGACGGCTGAACAAAAAGCCCTGAATAATATCGCAGTCCCAGTCAACGAGCATATCCAGTTCGGCTTCCCGTTCGACACCCTCGGCCACGACATCCATCCCCAGTTCGTGCGCGAGCGTGATGCAACTGCGCACGATGGTGCGATCAGAATGCGAAACCAGAATTCGACGGACAAAAGACTGATCAATCTTCAATCGTGAAAACGGGAAACTACCCAGATTGGCCATCGAGGAGTGGCCGGTGCCGAAGTCATCGATAGCGAAAATAACACCCATTTCATCAAGCGTTTTCATTTTTGCCAGCGCATGTTCCGGCGAGTTGATCACCGCACTTTCAGTAATTTCGAGTTCGAGCGTGCCGGCACCTATGTGATGCCTGTGCAGCAGGTCGCCGACCAGTTCAATCAGACGGTCATCGCCAAACTGGGCGGGTGACAGATTGACAGAAATCTGCGGCAACTCGATACCACGATCTGCCCAGTAGGAGTACTGCTCAACCGCCTGCTGCAATGCCCAGGCACCGTAGTCGAGTATGATGCCGGTCTGTTCGGCAAGCGGGATAAAGGTGCCAGGTGAGATGGAACCGATAGTCGGATGGCTCCAGCGCATTAGCGCCTCGGCGCCGGCCAGTTCTTTGGTATCCGCGCGAAACTGTGGCTGATAGTTCAGGCTCAGCTGTTCTTCAGCCAGGGCCGAACGCAGCCGTGTTATCACCCGCACGTGCTGCTCACGCTGATCGCGCAATGCAGGCTGGAAGTGCACAACCTGGTTGGTGCCGAGCTCTTTGGCTTTGCTCAACGCAAGGTCGGCAGCATCGGCCGGGTCGCTATCGCATGCTTCCGGGTCTTCAACGTGATTGTAGACACCAAAGCAGGCTGTCATCGATACTCTGTCATTCTCCAGTTGAACCGGGGTTGAAACGATTGCCTGTAGTCCTGACAACATGGAATCCAGATTGTCGTCATCCAGGTGTTCCTCGATCAGCAATGCGTATTTATCCTCACCGTATCGCGCCAATGTCCAACCGGGGTTCAGTGTGGCCTTTAGCGTTTTACCCAATTGAACGATGAATTGGTCCGAATAAACAACTCCCCAACGTTCTCTCACAGTCTGAAAGCCGTCGATATCAATTGCGATCAGATGAAAATTTTCCTGCTGTTGGAGCAAGCCTTCAGTCAGCCGTTCAATATGCGGGCGATTGGGCAGATCAGTGAGCGGGTCGTGAAATGCCTGGTGTTCTAAATCGCGGGCAAAGCGCGCCATAATAACTGCCATGCTCCCTCCCACAGCCAGACAGATCACACCTACCAGACTTAGAATTTGCAGCACAAACGCAAACACCTCACCGCTGATGTCTGCGACGGTCAGTCCAACGGCAAGCACAAGTGTTTCGTCGCCAGTATCGATCGTTTCAGTCAGTACTAGCTGGTCGCCAAACTCGCTGACGCCTGCCTCGTAGCGGCTGGTTGTCAGCAGCGGCAAGAGCTCGCTAGTGCTGATCCCGGATATCAGTTTGCCCTGATCGTTAATGATGGCGATACCGTTTACATTCTCAAAGCTCATCGGATAGCTGAAGAAAGTAGGCTCAAGGGCACTAGAGTCCAAATTTCGTACGCCAGCCCGCAGATACGCAATTGCATCCAGCCCGGACTTGATCCGCTCGTTGTTTAACTGCTCCACTTTGTCGCGGTAGGATGGAATCAGCACGACAGTTTCGATCAAGATCAACGAAACGATGCAGGTCAGCATCGCCTTCCAGCATATTTCGCAATTTCGAAGGTTAGGTATCAGACGCCTGACCGGGTTATTGATAACCCAGTCGGCTAGGACATCGTAAATTTTAACCGCTCTCACCATTGCATCCAGTCACTAGGCATACTTTCTGGACAACGGCATAAAACGGCTGTTCCTTGACTCTAATTGCCGCTTTAGTGTGAGGCTGTAGCGTTTATACCTGTCGTTTAAAGCGTTCTGAGATCTGTTGTTCGGTGTAGTAGCCATTGTCCAGGTCTTGCGCAATTGCCGCATCCGAGCGTTTCGCCGGGTTGCCAAAGCCCCCGCCACCCGGTGTGCCAACCTGCACGCTGTCACCGGCGGCAATCCTGATACCCTGGTCTTTCGACAGGTGTGGAGGCGTGTAGGGCTCACCGTTTCGCCATACGGTGACCGTATTGGGCATACCATCCTCACCCCCCATCGCACCTTGCGGTCCGTAACGACCATGATCCATCACGAAAGAGGCGGTGGCCTCGCCACGGCGCAACTCGATGATGTATTGAATGCCGAACCCTCCGCGCTG
This sequence comes from uncultured Granulosicoccaceae bacterium, assembly GCA_937920585.1. Classification (GTDB taxonomy): domain Bacteria; phylum Pseudomonadota; class Gammaproteobacteria; order Granulosicoccales; family Granulosicoccaceae; genus CAKZSB01. Next base: position 8,415 of record CAKZSB010000021.1, read on the forward strand.
CTCACCAGCCCCGCCAGACCCCTCGCGAAGCGCGTATTCGCGATACAGCACCGGGAAATACTGCTCCATAACCTCCACCGGTGGCGATTTGGAGATACCGATTGTCGAGCAACCGTTGGTCAGCCCGTCGTGCTGCATATTGCCGCCGTAGCCGCCGCCGGAAAGCTGATACATGACAAAAGAACTATCGCGCTGCGGGTCGTAGCCACCCAGTGCGAAATTGCCGCTGGTACCTGCAGGTGCTGCAGTGACGAGCTCGGGGATGGCCGGGACCAGGGCCGCAAACACCGCCTCGGCGATCCGCTGAGAGACCTCGGCCGCGCAGCCGGACACCGGCCGGGGATAGCGGGCGTACAGAAATGTTCCGTCCGGATCCTCGATATGCAGTGGCTCAAACGCACCGGCGCTGATCGGGACATCGGGGAAAATGTGACGCATTGCCAGGTAAACAGACGAGCGCGTGGTGGCGAGCACTGAGTTCATCGGCCCGGCGCATGGCGGGCTGGTGCCCTCGAAATCGATATACAGCTCGGTATCCTGTTTGCGCATGTTAATTTGAATGGTCAGCGGCTCGTCGACCACACCATCCGAATCGACGTAGGCGGTACCGGTGTAGTTGCCATCGGCGATTGTCGCAATACGCTGGCGCATCTGTTGGGCTGCACGGAGTTTGAGTTCGCCAATCGCCTCGCGCAATTGATCGGCACCATAGCGTTCAATCAGGCGATTGAGCCGCTCCTGGCCAACCAGCAGCGCGGCGGCCTGTGCTTTAACATCGCCAATGCGCTGCTCGGCCACACGAATATTCGAGCAGATGATCGAGTAGATTTCCTGGTCCAGCTCCCCGCGCTTGAACAATTTCACCGGCGGCAGGCGCAATCCTTCCTGCTCAACCGCCGTGGCATTGGCCGAGAAACCACCCGGCACCGATCCGCCGATATCCGGCCAGTGTCCGGTATTGGACAGCCAGCAGAAGATCTCGTCGCCATGGTAGTAGGGCATCGCGAAGCGAACATCCATTAGATGGGTGCCCCCCAGATAGGGGTCGTTGACGATATAGATGTCACCGGGCTCGGGTGCTGCCACCGAGCCATCGGCTATCATTTCAATAATCACCCGGGTGCTGAACTGCATGGTGCCGACAAATACCGGCAGCCCGAGCGCGCCCTGGGCTATCAGCTCGCCGTTGTCGGCTGAATAGATGCCGTCGGAACGATCGTTTGCCTCAGCGATAACAGGCGAAAATGCAGCCCGCGAGAAGCTCAGATCCATTTCGTCGCAAACCTGC
>CAKZSB010000022.1 GCA_937920585.1 uncultured Granulosicoccaceae bacterium
GAACGTCGGCCGGCACTGCGCTTCGACGGTTGCATGCGCTCTGACACCGGTGCACCAGCCACCGATCAATCACCCACAGGTGAGCAACTATGACATTGCGCCAACAACTTGAATCGGCGATTCGCCGCGACCTCGGCGCCAGCGCCGAGCGAAACGCAAAAGCCCGCCAACTACCTGACAAGCTCGATCACGAAGGATTGCTGGTAGGCTGGTCAATGGAGGGCGAACACCAGCGCGAGCCTATGGGGTTTTCATTCGGTGATCCCGATCGCACCCCGCAAAGTGGTTATATCGATCCCGTTTTAATGGAGGGTGAGGGGCACCTGATTACCGTCGCCCCCACCGGCGCCGGCAAGGGCGTGGGCTGCATCATTCCGGCGCTGTTACGCCATCAGGGGCCGGTAATCGTGATAGACCCGAAAGGCGAAAACGCCATGGTCACCGCAGGCCGCCGCCGCGAACTGGGCCAGGAGGTCGTGGTGATCGATCCCATGCAGATCACAAGCCTAGACACTGCCGGCCTCAATCCGCTCGATCTAATAACACCCGATTCTGCCAGCGGCGTCGATGACGCAGTCGCACTGGTGCAGGCCTTACTGCCCGATGACTTTGGCGGCGACAAAAACCTGTATTGGGTCAGCCGCGGTCGCCAGGCGCTGCTGGCGGCGATTCTGCACGTCGCCACCGATTATGAACCGGAACAGCAGAATCTGGCCCAGGTGCGCAAGCTGATCAACGAAATGGCAGTCAACCCCGATAAAGGGGCCAGGGCTCTGGCGAACTCCCGCCACCCCGAGGCACGCGCGATTGCCGACAACCTCAAGATCTCTGCCCCGGAGACACTGGGCGGCATTCTTTCCTTTGCCCAGGAGGGCATCGATTTTCTGCGTGGCCCGCTGGTTGAACGCAGCACGCGCCAATCAACCTTCGACTTGTCGGCCATTACCAGCGGCAAACCGCTGTCGATCTACGTGGTGCTGCCACCGCACATGCTGGAGAGCCACGCGCGCCTGCTACGCTTGTGGATCAGCACATTGCTGACGCTTGTCATGCGGCGACGCAACCGCCCGCCCGAGCCGACACTGTTTATTCTGGATGAAGCAGCGCAACTCGGCACTCTGGCACAATTGCGTCAGGCATTGACACTGCTGCGCGGTTACGGCCTGCAGACGTGGAGCTTTTGGCAGGATGTATCGCAATTGCAATTGCTCTATCCACGCGACTGGCAAACGATGGTTAACAACTGTCGAGTCATACAAGCCTTCGGCGCCAACAACCTCACCGCAGCCTCAAGCATGGCCAGCCTGATGGGCTTTGTTACCGGCACCGGCCTGCTCGATTTGCTGCAGGATGAAATGCTATTGCAAATTGCCGGCGACGATGCCGTCATTGCACGCCGCCCCAACTACCTCACTGACCCGATTTTCGACGGTCTGTTCGACGACAATCCACTTTTCGCCACTGACCGCGACCCATTGCCACAACCGCAGAAACTACGCGAGTATCTTCGCCCGGAACAACAGGCCGTCGATGCGCCGGCTTTTTCCTTGCCGACAAAGCCTGCCAGGGATAGCGACGATAAAACCGTTGCCTTGGGACCGACTGCAGCCAACGATCTCGATACTGCGCTAAGTCAGTGGATCCTGGGCGAACTGGAAGAAAGCGCAACCAGCCAGTAACAGTTTGCCGCGCAGTTGAATAAAAACGACATGAAAGCCTGGCATTGAAATTACAGCCTGGCTGTTGGCCGATGACAGGAATCTTCATGCGTGCTGCAGACTCTCCATTAACAGTGCATTGTTCCCCGTAACGGGATGTCGAGTAGTATGATGATTACAACAGAATACAAACTGCCTGGGCACTGGAACTTCCTGGATCGATTATGAAACAAAAATACCGCTTTGTTGCGATACTAGTGCTTGCTTTATCCGGCTGTACAGCTGGCAGCCAAACGACCACCGGTGGTAACGTATCACAAGGTAAAACAGAGTCATCATCAATGGAAAAGATCAGCAATGCAGTCTACGACGGTGAAAGCATCACCGTCACAGTTATGTCGACAGGCTGCACACAAGCCAGCCATTTTGTCGTAGAGCACAATATAGTGGGCGATAGATGTGAACTGACCGTCGTTCGCACTCAACCGGATCGATGCCGCCGAGCCCCTACACCGATTACAGTAGGGATCGCATGGTCGGCACCTGCAGAATGTGCCACTATGCCGCTGTTTTTTTCCAACCCGCTGCTGCAGACCCGGAATCGCTCGCTGGGGTTACAACTGAAAACTGATTGAGATACCTGTCTCCTCTGTGCAAGCGCCACAGCATCATCAACGTTTGAGATATCGCACAGCTTTCGGTGAAAAATACCGTGTAACCGGCAAACACCCGGGTTAGCATGCTGGTCATGTTTTACCGATAAGGGTGCTGAGGTCACAAACCATGGCTAGAATTTCACTCATTTGCCTGCTGTTATTACTCTCAGCTATGAGTTTTGCAGAGCACGACCGCACCCCCCGAATCGTCGGCGGCAGTGCCGTAATCGACGACAGTTATCCCTGGATGGCATCGGTTTACTTTTACTCCGCTGCAGCCGATCAGTTTTTTCCGGAATGCGGCGGCTCACTCATCGGCGAACGGTGGATTCTCACCGCAGCACACTGTGTCGTTGACCCCCAGGACGGCAGCGTTGCCGCTCCGTCAACCGTTGCAGTGATAGTGGGTATTCGCGATCTGGCCAGCGGTGAGCGCACACTCATTGGCATTGATCGGGTAATCCCTCATCCTCAATACAATGCCGAGACGTTCGGAAACGATATTGCGCTGCTCGAGATGAGTTCGGCCATCAGCACCGCGCCCATCACATTAAGCAGCCCAGACAATCCCGTGCCACTGGTCGGTGAAACTTCCACTGTTATCGGCTGGGGTGCCACCTCAGAGGATGGCCCGGGCTCTACACGCCTGCTGGAAGTGGATTTACCTATTGCCGGGCAAAATAGATGCTTTGCAGTGCAACGCGCCGGCCTGGAAGAAGATCAGATGGTATGTGCCGGCGGCCAGGTCGCAAATCGGGATGCGTGCCAGGGTGACAGCGGTGGCCCGTTGTTTGTCAATCGCGGCAACCAGCAAGTACAGGCGGGCATCGTCAGTTTCGGCAACGGCTGCGCGCGTGAAGGCCAGCCCGGCGTCTACTCGCGAGTATCAACCTACCACAGCTGGATAAGCTCATTTGTACCCGACCTCAGAACGTTCTCCGGTGTAAGTTCGAGCGTGCCAAACGTGCCGGAGTTTCACCAGACGCTGCAAGTCAATTCCCGGTTCAGCGGAACCCTGCAAACCGGTCGTTCAATTGCTTTTCAGGTTGCCAGCGCTACGCGCGCGGTTTTAACCTCGGAATCCGGTGATATGGATCTGCTGACGTACGACAACAAGGACTTCAACCAGGCCGCGCTGACCTGTATCTCCGATGAATTTTCACCGGTCGACCAATGCCCGTTAGGGTCCACTTCCTGGGTTCAGGTATTTGCGTATGAAGGTAATCCGGGACGCTACGTGCTGCAGATCCTCGACGATAGCGACAACCCCATAACCGACAACTCCATGCCCGTACTAACTCTTGATACACCGGCTTTCGGCAGTGTCGACGCTGAAGGCGCGCATATTTTTGCTTTAAACTCGGGTGTACAGGTCACGCTCGATACTCAATCCGGCGATGCCGATCTGTACGTATTTTCAAACGAAGATTTTACGGTCGATACACTCGATTGCCTGGTAACCGGTAGCATGCCCGTTCACCACTGCGACATTGCGACAAATAGCAGTGATCGGTATGCCATGGTCTACGCGACCCGGGCTTCGAGCTTTTCGATCGTCGCCAACAGTGTCGCTGTACCAACACCGGTGCAACCCCAACTTGTCGCTGAAAGCGGCGGCGGTGGAACCTTACGCGCCGCCTTGCCTGCACTGTTTATTATAAGCGCAATCGTCGCCTTGACGCGCCGGCGCAAGCGCCTTCGTTATATTTGATCAGTTTTTTAGTGCAATCAGAACGAAGCGGCCCACAGCCAGTGGGCGAAAGGTCTCGCGATAGCACTCAACTTCAGGCGCGTCAGTCGCGCGCTTTTTCGTTGCGTCGATTCCCGCCTAGTGATCACTCTTGAGCGTGGGATAAGCCTCGATGTAAATCAGATCGGTCTGCCGGGCCGGCACATGACAACCCAGACAATCGGCTTTGTAGTCAGCGGCGAGATTAGCCGTCACTCCGGACGACGTATCCTCTGAAGGCTTATACAGACCCCAGCCCCAACCATTACCCCACAAAGGATTATCGGCGTATCGCCCGGTGCTGTCCTTGATCATCACAAACCATTGTTTCAACTCCTGATTGGCGAAGTTCACACCATCACCGGTTGTATAATCGCCAGAGGAATGGGCTCGCAGCGCTTTTACAATTGTCGCGCCATCGGGGAACTTACCAGTTTTCCGATAAACCTCGACTGTTGCAGCCTCTGTATAAACATCATGAAATCCGCTCGCTCCACCATCAGGAACAAACCAGGACCCCAGATGTACCATCGACGTGCGAAAGCCCTGTGGAAAACTGATGCCACCGGTTTCATCGACATAAGGTGAAAAACTGCTATCCGCCATCACAGCAGGCACAAACCAAGCACAGGAACACATCACTGCCAGCCTCAACGCGAGGCCGGATTTCTTAAAAATAGCCATGATCATCAACCTATGGAAGCTCGGATTTAACACCACCAATCGCATCCATGCCGGTACCCTTACCGGCGCGTAGCACCGGGTAGTACTGGGTAAACACGAAGTCATCAGCAGCACTCGCCTGGTGGCATGCATTACAGCTCTCAGCGGGAAACGCTTTAGCTGATGAAGTTAACGATTTATGATCAGGCGTTGAAAAGCTGTAGTATGCCCAGTTACCGGGTTCGTCGGGAAAGTGCTCGGCACTTTTAATTGTCGCTTCCAGACCGAGAAAATCACCTTCAAAGTATCCGTTTCCACTGGTTGCAGATTTAGCCCCGACACTGACCAGCTCCTTGATCAGAATCGTACCGTCGCGAAATTTACCGGTATCTTTCCAGTGCGCCCAGCTGGCGGGATCGATATAAACATTGTGAAACTCCGGAAATGCAGCCTTGCCGTCGTTCATATCGTTTGGCGTGACCGGTGTACCGACGTAAATCCACTCACGATATCCCGTCGGCCGGGCAAGCTCACCGTTAGCGATATTGAAGTACTGTTTGTCGTCAGCTGCGATGCTGCTTGAAACACTTTGCAGTGCCAATACAGTCATTGCGACCAAACCACCTGTAACCAATTTCATCTTTTGCATAACCCACGCCTCGTGTTGGTTTAACCGCGTAGGTGCAAGCCGGACAAGGCATGTTAATTGTCTCTCGCGAGCCAACCCCCAATCGCAGCGCACCCCACGTGCCTGAGTCTATTCAGCATCAGCCAGCCTGTGAAATAGCGAGTTATTCGAAAACGATAAGCTGTCGTTATGGTGGTGCACATACCGCAACCGCCAAATTACACGAATCAGCCGATTGCGCACACGGGTTAGCCAGTCCAGTTGTGAGATCGGATAAGCTCGACAAATAGAGCTAGTGTTGGCGCTGTGCTGTGATCCGCAACGGTTGCGAACTCTATTCGTCGCGACAACGGCGGGTCACTGACCGGCCGATAATCCAGCGTTGGTCGCAGCAGTGAATATTGGGGTATTACACTCACCCCCATGCCATCGCGAATCAGGCTTTGAATCCAGTCTTCGCGCTGGCTTCTAAAGGCAACATCCAGATCGAGTTCGCAATCTGCACACAACTGCAAAAAGTCGTTGCGGAACTCGCAGTGCAGTCGATCGACATATCGATATTCCGCCACTGTCTGCAGTGGCACAACAGCCAGTTTGGAAAGCGGATGACCCTGGGCAAACGCCACCACAATCGGCTCTTCGAAAAGCTCGATATAATTCAACTGCCGGTGGGGCGCACCGCGTCTGGAGCAAATTGCACCATCGATTGCACCCGATAGTAAAAGATCGGCAATTGATGACGGCGTTACATCGTGCAGCACCAGTGAGACCATTGGGTGCTCTGCGTGAAACCGATTGAGTAGCTCGCTCAATGCGATTGGGCCAATCGTACACATCAATCCGATATTCAGCTCGGCTGCTTCACCACTGGTTTGCGCCCTGGCAGTAGCACGCACCAACTGGCGTGTGCGATCAATTTGCTGAAAGTGAACTTGCAGAGTTTTGCCAAGCTGTGTCAGCTCGGTAAAGCGCCCGTCGCGGTGAATAAGCTCGCCACCCAACTCAGATTCAAGTCTTTTTATCGCCTGCGTGAGGGCTGGCTGCGATACGTGGCACCGCTCCGCCGCACGGGTAAAATTCAGCGTTTCAGACACTGCCAGAAAATATCGAACCTGATTGAAATCCATTAACGTGCATCCGGGTAATGAGCCAGCAAGTAGGTTTTACGGGTTGTGCAAGAATCAATCTTGTCTCTACTGCAATGGCGCGGCACTGTACAACATAATTGCACCATGCAATAGCAAAACCACCAATACCCCGACGATAAGTCAGCATGCATACCGCGGTAAAACACCACCACTTCTTCCAGAGATGACAACCGCTCCAACATGCAGGATAATCGCCGCGATTAAACAAGTTCGCGACTGGACCTTCGCCATTGGCAGCTGAAATTCACCCACCGAATATCTTGCTCGTCACGGCAACGGCAGGCTGATCATCGCTGGCCGTACAACCGACTACTGAGCAGTTGCACCACATACGTTTTGTTAGTGGCGTCTGCAGCCTGTTCAAAGAGTGGATATGAACGATCAATTCAAAGGCCTGACAATCACGACACTTGGCGTGCTGTTTGTTGTGCCTGACGCGTTATTCATCAGGCTTATAGACGCAAGCTCGCTCACCATCGCATTCTGGCGCAGCCTGTTGATAGGCCTGGTGATTTTAGCCGGATTGGCCATCGTTCATCGCGGTGCATTACCGGCCAGGCTTGCGGGCATCGGCATTAACGGTGTGGTCTACGCCCTGTGTGCCGGGATGAGTTCAGTACTGTTTGTTACCGCCGTCAAACTCACCACGGTGGCCAATGCCGTTTTCATCATCGCCGCGATGCCGGTGTTCGCCGCCATCTTCAGTCGCATTGCGTTAAAGGAAACGCTCTCGAAAAGAATGCTCTGGACAATTGCACTGGTGATGATCGGCCTGGCCGTTATCGCCGCTGGATCGTATGGCGAGGGCTCGGGCTCTATGGCCGGAGACCTGGCCGCACTGGGCGTCGCGGCACTCTTTGCCATCGCATTGACCACCGCGAGGCGAGCGCGGGCTGTAACGATGATACCGGCAATCCCGCTCGCCTATCTGGGCTGCTCTGTGGCTTTGCTGCCCTTCGTTGAACCGCTGTCGATCGCACCGGACGACTGGATTCTCGTAGCAATGCACGGAGGATTTTTTATGGCTATAAGCACCTGCCTGCTGTCGCTTGGCCCACGCTATATCACATCGTCTGAAGTCGCCCTGCTGATACTGATGGAATCGATACTGGCACCACTGCTGGTGTGGTTCATCATTGGCGAGTTTCCAGGTAACTGGACACTGATCGGTGGAGCGATTGTTCTGGGGGTGCTGTTTGTCTCGAACCTGCTGGCCTTGCGAGCTCGCAGGGCGCGGCCGGCCTCCTGATCTGCCAAAGATTCCGGCATGCCCGAAAACTGACGCCTCAGCTAGAACCATCAGACACGCGCTCCTGGCGCAAACCGGTTTGTTCAAGGCAAAAAAAAGGGGCACAGTGAAAACTGTACCCCTCACACTCACACTGCTCTATCGATTAGCGCTTGCGCAGCAACAACTCGATTCGGCGATTCTTCTTTCGCCCTTCCGCTGTGTCGTTGTCAGCCAGTGGCTGCGTTTGCCCACGCCCGCTGGCAGTCAATCGCTGCTCGGCAACCTCGGCCTGGTCCTGCAAAAAACGTGTGGCGGCAGAGGCGCGCGCCGACGAAAGCTCCCAGTTGCTGGGGAAAGTTTCACGCAACCTGGCACCAATCGGCACACTGTCGGTGTGTCCGATGACATCGATATTCCAATCGGGGAATTTATTCAGCACGCTACCAATAGTGCCGAGCGTATCGCGACCACCACGACTGAGCTGCGCTCGCCCTAACGCGTAGAGTTCACCACTGCCAAGTGTCACCGCCACAGCCGAATCGTTCTCCGCTGTCTCGACTGTGACACCTTCAAGGCCCGCCTGCTGCAGTTCATCTGCGATCGTATCCTTAACCCACAGTACCGCGTCCTGGCTGGCCGCCTCACGTTGCGCGGCAGCATCTATCTGTTGTTGCAACGCGCTCGCCGTACTACCCAGTGTCGCTTTTTCATTGTTGGCCTGAGCAAGGCTGGCCTGCAGCGCCGCCAACTCGGAGGTCTTGTTGCCAAGATCGCTATTCGAAGCGGCGAGCTTGCCATTGACGGCCTCAAGTTCTGCCGCAACGCGGTCGCGCTCTGCAACGACTGCCGCCAGCTCGTCACTGGTTTGCTGCAATTGCTCCGATAGTTTGTCCGAGTCTGCCTGCGCAGCTTCGCGACTGGAGGCAAGTGTCGCGTCCATCTCGGCCAAATTGGCCTCACCCTGCTGGACAGACTCTGCCAGTTCATCCCGCGCGGCCGTCAGGCTGGCCACCTCTGCGCGTGTCTGCTCCAGGGTGCCATTCAGCGCTTCGATTTCGGCCTGTTGCTCTGCACTGGTCGCATTGCTCTTTTGCAAATCAGTGCTCAGCGACTCACCTTCGCCCTGCAACTTTGCCACTTGCCCATCAAGGTTCTCGACACGCTCAAGCAGACCATCACGCTCGCCGGCCAGCGCATTGATCTGGTCTTGCGCAGCCGCTCTATCTGTCTCAGATGCATTGCGTGCCTGTTCCAGCTGTGCCGTGATTTCGCTCACGCGCTCGCTGGTTTGATCCAGTTCAGAGGTGAGCTGCGCCAGGTTTGCCGAACGCTCTTCAAGCTGCGCCTGCGCCTCACCCAACTGAGCTGTCAGCGACTCGAGTTCGGTCTGTTTACCATCAATATCTGCTTGTGCCTGCGCGATAGATTCATCTCGTGCCTGCACTTGCTCCTGCAGTTGATCCGATTCCGCTTGAGACTGTTGCAACGCCTGGTAGAGCTCGTTGCGTTCTCTGCCACTCGACTGCATCAACGCTGCCAGCTCATTCTGCAAACTGTTCATCGTCGTGCCGGCATCGGCAATTTCGCTACGCATTTTTTCGCCATCGGCGCTGGCACCGGCAAGCGCTTCGTCCAGCCGTGCCTTTTCGGCATTGGCTGCCTCCAGTGCTGCCCGCTTTTGTTCAAGCTCTGCCTGGGTACTTTCTAGTGCCTCAGTGGTTTCGGACAACCTCGTGTTCAGGGCCTGCATTTCGGCATCGGCCTGCTGCAGATCGGCGTCCGCTGCCGCCTGTTGCTGGCTGGCAGCCTCGAGCTCTGCCTGCTTTTGATCAAGCTCTGCCTGGGTACTTTCCAGTGCTGCCGAGACCTCGGACAACTTCACGTTAAGGTCGCGTTTGTCATTTTCTGCCTGTTCCAGCTTGGCAGACTGCTCGCTGATGGCGGTATTCGCAAGTTCCAGCTTGCCAGTCGTGTCGTCCAGCGCAGCTCGGGTCTCATCGACGATACCAGTCAGCGAGAGGCTTTCATCACCCGCCGCCGCAAGCTCACTGCGAGCCTGATCGAGATCGCCTCGAGCCTGCTCCAGCGCTTCACCCTGTTGCGACACAGTGGAATTAAGCGCTTCAATTGTTTCATCGCGCTTGCCCAGATCCATGCGCAATTCTGCAATCTCGGTCGCTTTGCCGGACGCGGACTCACGCATCACGTCCGCATTGGCATTACTGGCGAGAAGCTGTTGCGCTGTGCCCTGCAGTTGCTCTTCAACACTGGCCAGCAACGATTGCCGCTCCAGCAGCTGTGACTGCGCGCGATTGAGCGCCACACTGCTTTCCGACAACTTCGCCTGCAATTGGCTTACTTCGGCTTGCGTCTGTGCACTCGTCTGTTCGAGTTCAGCTTTCTCGCTCGCCGCTGTATCCAGCGAGGCCTGCGTCTCAGCCAGTTCACCACGCGCACTCTCGGCGGTTGTCAGTGCTGCGTTCAGCTGCTCGGTCAGCTCGCCGGCCTCTGCAGATTTGGCGTCCAGCGCCTCACCCAGTTGCTCGATCTCTGCGTTGGCCTCTTCGAGGGCTGCGCGTTTTTCCTCGAGTTCAGTTTGACTGCGCGCAAGATCCAGATCGAGATCAGAGATGCGCTGATTCAATCCGGCCTGATCGGCAGTCGCCTGTTCCAGTGCGCCACCAAGGCGATTGATCTCGGTACGGGCACTGTTTTCGATTCTCACCGAGCGATCTTCAAGTTGCGCACTCAGCCCGGATAGCTCATCCACTTTCTGTTGCAGCGCATCGCGCTCGGCCAACACCTCGCCGATGCGTGAATCGAGCGCATCGGCTCGGTTCTGAGTTGTACCCAGCTCAGTCTCCATCGACGCGAGCGACTCGTTGACACCATCGCTCTCCTGCTGTGCCGCCTCGAGCTCACCGGTTAACTCGGCCACTTTTTCGGTAAGTTGTGCGCGCTCTGCATTAAGCGCTGCAACCTGTGTCTCTAGTGCTGAAACATCGTCGCTTAGTTTGCTAATGCGCTCGGCACTGTCGCCACTGGCGCTATTGGTTTCATCGAGCCGGGTGTTCAGCGAGAACAACTGGCTGGTGAGTGACTGCACTGACTGACGAGCAAAATCATGCTGGTTAGAAAGCGTATCAAACTCCGTTGTCAGACCACTGAGTTGCTGTTGCGCCTCTTCACTGCTGGCCTGCAATTGGGTTCGATCGATGGCGAGGCGGTCGCGCTCACTGGTGACCAGATTCAACTGTGCGCGCAGCCCTTCGATTTCACCGGTGGCCGCAGCTGCAGCGCTATCGCGTTCGGCAGTCAGGGACTCGCGTTGGTTATCCAGTTCACCGCTGGCAGCTTCAAGCTGCGCTTTTAACTGCTCACCATCAGCGGCCAGTTGATCGCGTTCCACGCGCAGGGCATCGATCTGCGCAACCAACTCAGTTTGCTCTTCGCCAGCCAATTCTGCACTGGACCTGAGCGCCTGCAACTCTTTGGCGGCTTCTTCGCCGGAAGCGCCGGCCTTGGCACCAAGCTCATCGATGCGTGCCAGCAATTCCTTGTTCTCATCGCCCAATTGCGCTTGCACGGCGGCGGCTTGCTCGCCGGCTTCAAGTGCGGCATCTCGCTCAGCCAAGGCGGCGTCGAGTTGGGCTTGAAGTGACTCACTTTTCTCACTCGCTGCGGTAACTTCTGCATTTGCCGTTTCCAGCTGCGAACGCTGAAGCTCGGCCTCCTGTTCTGCTTTTTGCGCTTGTGCAGCGGCGGCTTGCTCACCGGCTTCAAGTGCGGCATCGCGCTCGGCCACGGCGGCGTCGAGTTGGGCTTGAAGTGACTCACTTTTCTCACTCGCTGCGGTAAGTTCTGCATTTACCGTTTCCAGCTGCGAACGCTGAAGCTCGGCCTCCTGTTCTGCCTGTCGCAATTCATCCAGCTCAGCCTGCAACGCGGTGTTGGCGTCAGTTGCAGATGCGAGTTCAGCCACACTGGCTTCGAGCCTGGCATTGAGATCATCATTAGAGGCGGGTGCAGCAGCCTTGAGCGCATCGAGCTCGCTCTGCAACGCCTCGCGCTGCTCGGCACCTGTGGCGAGCTCGGCCTGTGCGGCATCGAGTTGCGCCTGCAGGCCATCGACATTTGCAATCGCCGTGTCGCGCGCACCGGTCAGGCTATTGACTTCAGATTGCAGAGATTGCTGCTCTGCATTGCGATCTGCCTGCAACGAACTCACCTGATCGCTCAAGCCGCAACTGCGCAGCATGGCGAACAGCAGTGCTGCCAGCAACAACAGCGGTAACAACCAGCGCATCAGCCAGGAACCAGAACCGCCCCCGGCCGAATCGGCGACACCCGCAGCACCCGCAGTTGCGGCAGCCTGCTGCCCGCTTCCTGCAGAAGTTCTGGCAGCCACGGCGGCACCCGCTTCGGGCGCTGCAGCGGCAACCGGAGTCGCAGCCGCGGTGGCTGCTCCTGCCACACCCGCCTCGTCACGAAATGCTTCCTGGCTTCGAGCAGCGTGTGCCAGCGAGGTATCGCCACCAATCAGTGTCATGCCCAGCGCTTGCGGATTGTCGACAATGACACCGCTTTCCATTTCCTGTTTCAGCACTGCCATTACGCCCGACGACACATAGCTGACGACTTTGTCAGCGTGTTCCGAAGATAAGCCGGACTCAGTTACAACCCGTTCGTGAATGGCCTGTTGCGATGCAATGCCAACCAATGCCGATAGTTTATTGTTGCCGTCGTCGTAGGCGTCCTGCTCGTATTTACCGCTGTAAAAATAGGACGGATCTTCCAGCAGACCATCGTCGCAATAGCGAATGGCCTCGTAAAGAACTTCGTCACCTTCTATGGTTTCAGCCAGTCTGCTGAAACCGGTCAATACGCCGGATACTGCGGCGCCAACTGCCGCCTGAGTGCGGACGGCATTGTTGCCCGTCGCCTCCCCCAGGTGAATTACCGAGGCAGTACTGATCTTGTTTTTGACTAGGTTCTCAAGGTCTATTGTCATTGGGTAATTTGTGCACGTTAGACCGCGCAATCTCCGTAGTTTCGCGGGTTCAATATAATTTGTTTGAATCCATATGCCGCCGAGCGTATGTTAACGGATGTAAAAAAAACAGCTTTCTCAAGCACTTGTGCAAATTGATTCACGAAAATTTCCCGGCGTAACAATTCGCCACATCCGCCAGGTATAAACGGCGCTCCACATTCGCCTGACCCGGCTGGCCACACCAGAGTACTACCAATCGATGTCAAACGCCGAGCAAATATTGCACGATCTCTGGCGGCAACAAGCGCTGCCACAAAGTGCCTTGTCGCAAGTGACCTTCACTGGCGCGACTCCCTGCCTGCCATCGTCCTTTGCGGTCACTGCAGCGGCCCAAAGCAGCATTGCGGCGGCCGCACTCGCGGCGCATTCACTGGGCCAGCTGCGAGGCTCCGGGCCGACTCGGCTGAGCGTCGATACCGCGCAAGCCGCCGCCGAGTGCAGCGGCCTTTTCGCGATCGACGGTAACACCCCGCCGAGCTGGGCTCCGCTATCGGGGCTGTACCGCTGCCGTTCCGGGTGGCTCAGAGTGCACGCCAATTTCGATCATCATCGCGACCGCGCACTTCAGGCACTGGGGCTGAAAGCCGGCGTTCAAACCAGCCGCGAACAATTACAGAAAACCCTGCTCGGGCATGATTCCGTCGCCGCTGAGCAGGCGATCAATGAGGCGGGTGGCGCGGCGTCCGCCCTGCGTGAAAGCAGTGACTGGCTACAGCATCCACAGGCACTGGCGATTCACGAACTACCGCTGGTTGAAATATCGAGGATCGGTGATGCGCCTGCACGCCAGCTACCGGTACTCGCGCCGCAATCGCCACCATTACATGACATTCGGGTACTTGATCTGACCCGTATCCTGGCTGGCCCGGTCGCCGGGCGAACCCTGGCAGCTTATGGCGCCGAGGTGATGCTGATCAACTCCCCCAACCTGCCCAATATCGACGCCATCGCCGATACCAGTCGCGGCAAATTATCGGCCCTGCTCGATTTCAACCTCGAGCAAGATCGGCAAAGACTCGATCGGTTACTGCAATCGAGCAATGTATTCGTCCAGGGTTACCGCCCGGGCTCGCTGGCAGGCTTTGGTCTGGATCCCACGCAGATTGCCAGCCGATCACCGGGCATCGTCTGCGTAAGCCTCAGCGCGTACGGACGACTGGGCCCCTGGGCTGCGCGACGCGGTTTCGACTCACTGGTGCAGACCGTCGCGGGCTTCAATCTCGACGAGGCAGTTGCCGCCGGCACGGATGAGCCCAAGGCCATGCCGGTGCAGATTCTCGACTATGCGAGCGGATTTCTAATGGCCTTTGGTGCGAGTGTCGCGTTGCGACGCCAGCAGCTGGAAGGCGGTAGCTGGCACGTGCAGATTTCGCTGGCCCGAACCGCGCAGTGGCTCAGATCGTTGGGCCGTGACAATAGAGGGCTCTCCTGCCAGGGGATCAACGCCTGCGACTATCTGCAAACTTATGAATCGGGCTACGGGGTTTTATCGGCCGTGCCACACGCCGCAAGGTTCAATGGCCAAACGTGCATCTGGCGGTATCCGTCAGCCGCACCCGGCAGCCACCCGCCAGTCTGGCCAATCCACTAGGGCTTTTGATACCGATACTGGGACTGTATTACGAGTGTGGGCAGCGTACTAATAAAGATCTATCACCCGATAGCGCTTGAGCTTGCCCACAACTTCTTTGAGCGGGCCATCTTCAATCGCTGATACTGTCTCCTCCACTGCGCTCGTCGCAGGCGCTTTCACGTCGGTTTCATCATCGCTTGCAGCGGGGATTTGCGCCGCCGTTGAGTTGGCTGGCAATTCGGCGTCATCCGCATCCGAAGGATTGCCTTCAATCTCCTGAACAGTATTTTGGTTGCTCGCCTGCCGCTGCTCGTGCTGCCAGCGCAACACCGCTTCGTCACTAACTGCTGCTGATTCGGCATCGGGTTCGGGCAGCTGGTCGATGGTGTAGTGGATCTCGCTGAAGGTCGAATCCTGCCGCATAGCAGCATGAATCATCCTGGCTTTGGGTGGCTCACACGCCGCCGGGACTGCGAATTCGTATTGATGTACTGCTTCTGCCAGCCAGGTGCTGAGCGCTTCCCAGGTGCTCTCTCGATTAACCGGGCCATCGTGCAGCAGCACTATGGAACCATTGCGGGCGTCGCGCAACGAAGTGCGAATCGTCTGCCGGTCCTGGTTCTGCTGCCAGTCCAGGGTATCGACAGTCCACAGCATCTCGGCAAGACCCTCGGCCGTCGCGATACTGGTCACGCGACCGTTGAAAGAGCCAAACGGAGGACGGTAGCAATGCATTTCGACGCCTGTGACACTTCTCACTGCGTCTGCCGTTGCGCGAATTTCCTTGCGGATTTCGCTATTGGAAAGCTTCACCAATGCACGGTGGCTATGGCTGTGATTGCCCACTGCATGACCACCGTCGACGATCGCCTGCAGCTTGTGCGGCGCCATTCGCACCCGACTGCCGAGCACGAAGAATGTCGCCTTGATGTCGTGGTACTGGAGCGTTTCGAGTATTCGATCGGTGACGTCATCGTGGGACGGACCGTCGTCGAAGGTAAGGTATACAACCGGTTTGCCTGCCGCATGGCCCGAAGCGGGCACCGCAAGACCCGCCAACCCCAGCAAACCGACCACCAAACCATAAGCGATGCGCCAACCGGCGCGATCATCGAGGAAAGAAAGCAAACTTATCACCCAGGTACAACAGCCAGTGCCGTTGCAGTTATCAAGCAAAACCGGGCTACGACAGACCGCCTTTCGGCTGGCAGCGAAGCACCCGATCGAATGCTTTCCAAACTAACACAATTACCAGAGTGACAGATACTTGTGGCGTATCTTTTTACGTCAGCATCGCCCTATTCGCCAAATTATTGGCGAATTGGCGATTGGTCAGCACTAACCCGCCTTCTGTACACCCTTCCCGGCATGACGATCGATAGCTTCACGAATCATCCGTTGTGCCACGTCAACATCGCCCCAGCCGTCGATCTTGACCCACTTGCCAGGCTCAAGGTCCTTGTAGTGTTCAAAAAAGTGCTGTGTCTGCTGCAGTGTTATCTCGGGCAAGTCTTTATAGTTTCTGACATTACTGTAGCGGCGCGAGACGCTTTCGGAAGGTACCGCGATTACCTTCTCGTCCTTGCCGCCATCGTCCTCCATCACCAGCACACCCACTGGACGGCAGTTCATCACCGCGCCGGGAACAACCGGCCGTGTACTGCATATCAGCACATCAATAGGATCGCCATCCTCTGACAACGTGTGAGGGACGAAGCCGTAGTTGCCGGGATATCGCATCGGGGTGTACAGAAAGCGATCGACGAAAAGCGTACCTGCAGCCTTGTCCATTTCGTACTTTATCGGCTCACCGCCAACAGGCACCTCTACTATTACATTGATATCGTTCGGGGTATCGTTGCCGGTGGGTATTGCATCAATTCTCATAGCGTATTCTCGGTTTTAACGGATCACAGGCAAAAATCGGTACACTTTCCCACTGGCATGTTCGCTGGTGCGAGCAGAAGGGGGGAAAATCGGTAATATTGCCTGAGCTGGATGTAGCACAATGGCCAGCACAACGTCGGCCTGATTTGAAAACCTGCAGGTGCCGCATGGAACCCGCATTGATACAGGCTGTCTCAAAGCAACCATATGATCACCCAGAGTGTCAGCGTGAACAAACTCCCGGCCCACCTCGCGGTTGCGCTGGAACAACGACAGAACGAGAGTGAAATACTGATTGGCTGGGTACAGCTGCTCATCGTGTCAGTATGGACAACCATGTATCTCCTGTCGCCCAAGGCCTATCCCGCCGATGCGATGATTGTTCCAGTGCCATGGGCGCTGTGCTTCTACATACTGTTTACTCTGTCGCGTTTGTGGCTGGCTTATCGAAATGCGCTCGGCACAACTATACTGGTGCTGTCGGTTGTGATCGACATCACCGTGCTGCTGCTGGTGGTCGTGAGCTTTCACATCCAGTACATGCAACCGCCGGCCTTCTCGCTGAAAGTCCCCACCATGATGTATCTGTTTGTCTTCATTTCAATCCGGGCGCTGCGATTCGAGGCAGGCTACGTCATTCTTGCCGGGATTGTCGCCAGTGTCGGCTGGGTCATAATGGTGGTGTACGCCGCCGTGCAAAGCCCCGCAGACGCCGGTATCACACGCGATTTCGTCCAGTACATGACGGCCAACCGCATTCTGATTGGCGCCGAAGTCGACAAGATAATCACCATCGCCGCCGTCACCGCGGTGCTGGCACTGGCGATTACGCGTGCCAGGCGAATGATGATTGACTCGCTGCTCAATCGCGCTACCGCGTCAAACCTTTCGCGGTTTGTGCCGATTCAGGTGGCCCGGCAAATCGAGAGCGCCGGCGATTCCGGGATCGAACAGGTGCAAACGCGCGACGCGAGCATTCTGTTTGTCGATATCGAGGGATTTACCAGCATGGGCGAACGGATGGCGCCCGAGCGCCTGATAGCAAGCCTCAATGAGTACTTTGCGCTGGTCGTCGAGCCTATCGAGGCCAACGGCGGCACAGTCACGCAGTTTCAGGGTGACGCCATTCTCGCAAGCTTCAACCTGCCGGCCACCGATCCAGACCATGCATCGCGAGCGGTTGATGCCGGAACAGGCATTCTGCGAGCGCTGGAAAATCACCAGTTCAGCGATGGCCAGCAATATAAAGTGCGCATCGGGATCAGCACAGGTACGGTAACCGGTGGGCTGGTTGGCGCCACTGACCGCGTGTCGTATACCGTGCACGGCGATGCAGTGAATCTGGCGGCACGGCTGGAACAGCTAAACAAGACAATGGGCACGCGATTGCTTATCGCTGCTGCCACGCAGGCTCAACTGGACGACTCAGCCTACCCGCTCACCCTCATTGATACAGTCGATATTCGAGGCCGCGCCGAACGAGAGCCCGTCTACTCGATCAACTGGCAAAACAAGGGTTAGTTCACTGGCTCGTATAACGCGCCCTTTGCTCGGCCGGCCTGCGATTTGAAACGCCGGTGAAACCAGTAATATTGCGCCATATCGTGCTCGATATTGGTGGCAATAATCTGATTCAGCAGTGCGGCTGCCGCTTCGTCTTCGAGGCTGGCAATGCGTTCGGGCACAGGTGATATTCGCAACTGGTACCCCGTGTTATCGGCATTGCGGTGGGTTGCGCAGAATATCGCCGGCGCACCGGTAAGGCGGATAAACTTCGCAGGTGCCGTGATAGTTGCCGCCGGCTGCGCAAAAAAGGGGGCATAGACCGCACCCTTCTCGCCCATGTCGTGATCAGGTGCCAGCCAGATTGCCCCGCCATCCCGAACAAGCTTCACGATCTTGCGCACTTCGCGATTGTCGACCACCGACAACGTCGCCGCCGCTCGCCCTTTCTGCATAACATAATTGAACATCGGGTTCTTCTGGCGCCGCTGCACCACGTGAAACTGCTGGTAGGGATTGATCATTTTGGCGCCGATATCCAGACACGAAAAGTGCGCACCAATCATGATGATTCCCTTGCCCTGGGCAGCGGCACTGCGCAGATGTTCAAGCCCTTCAACCCGCGTTATTGACTGAATCTTTTCCGCTGCCGTCCACCACGACATAGCAGCCTCAATCAATCCTGCGCCGAGGTGGCCAAATGCACGACGCAGGATATCGTCACGCTGCTGATCGGACAGATCGGGAAAACACAGCTTCAAATTGATGGCAGCGATGCGCCGCCGGTTGCGCAGCAACGGATACAGCAATCGGCCGAATCCAATGCCAACGCGAATTTTTACCGCGTAGGGAAGTAGATTGACCAGCCACAAAATTCCAAGGCCAATCCCCGGCAGCCAGTTGCGCGGTGACAATAAAAGTTTGATGACAGGCGGGAGCATTAAATAGCGAAAAAGTGCAACGAACCGGGGCCTGAGATTATACAAGCATCTAAAGGCTACCGCCCGTGGATCGGCGACGCAGTTAGCGACAAACACTGAATGCTGTCACCGTTAATCCAATCGTGGCAAACTCCAAAATCCGGTATCGCGATAAAATATCGCGCCACTCCCGTCACCACGGCACAGATCTCTATCGTGAATCCAGAGCTTCGCTACCCCAACATCTCCGACCTTGAACGCAAGGCACAAAAACGCATGTCGCACGTTGCGTGGGAGTATCTTGCCAGTGGCACCGGCGCCGAAGAAGCACTGGAGCGCAACACCGAAGCCTTCCGCAACATCACGCTCACACCTCGGCTGGTCACCGGTAACGAGCAACCCGACACCCGCGTCACACTGTTCGGGCAACAACTGGACATCCCGTTTGGCGTTGCCCCGGTAGGTCTTTCAAGCCTGATGTGGCCGAAAGCAGAAGCCATCCTTGCACGTGCCGCGGTCAAGGCCGGATCGATCTACGGGCTCAGTACCGTCGCCGGTGCATCAATCGAGGACATTGGCAAAATCACAGGCGAACGCGGCTGGTTTCAACTCTATACACCGCGCGACAAGGCAATGCGCCACGATATCCTCAAACGCGCGCAGGAATCAGGCTATAGCGCTTTGCTGGTGACCGTCGATGTACCGACTGGCAGCCGCCGCGAACGGCAGCGGCGCGCCGGTGTCGCGATGCCACCGGCGATCACTCCCAGGCTTATCTACGACCTGATCACCCACCCGGCCTGGTCACTGGCGACGGCGAAAAACGGCGCACCTCGATTCCGCACCCTCGAGCAATACGCAAGCGCGGAAGATCTAAGCGATGTCACAAGCTTCGTCGGCCGCGAACTCAACAGACCGACCACGCTCGACGACCTGGCCGATATTCGCGAGCACTGGGACGGGCCGCTGCTGGTCAAAGGCGTAATGACGGAAGCCGACATCGAGCTTTCGCTGCAGGCCGGTGCAGAAGGCGTGGTGGTGTCCAATCACGGCGGCCGCCAGCTCGATATCGCCCCGGCCGCCATCGATGTGCTGCCAAAACTGGCACAAATCTGTAAGGGCCGAGCCACCGTCGTTTACGACAGCGGCATACGCAGCGGTGCCGATATCGTGCGCGCACTGGCGCTCGGCGCAGACTATGTCATGCTGGGTCGTGCCTTTCTGTTTGGCGTTGGCGCGCTCGGTCAGGCAGGCGGTGATCACACCTTCAAAATGCTGCGCGAGGAAGTGATCAACGTGATGATACAACTGGGTTGCGACCGGGTAGCCGATCTGCCGGATTTTCTCGCCTGACCCTGGCCCGTTCCGCGATCCAGCTTAATCAGGTTTACACTGACCCATTCTCAACGCCAGCCACCCATACATGAAATTTGATAATCGCATCACTCGCCTCTTGGGCGTCGATATTCCGCTGCTGCAGGCGCCGATGGGCTGGATCGCCCGTGCCCCGCTGGCATCGGCCGTGTCCAATGCCGGTGCGATGGGCATTATCGAAACCTCGTCCGGCGAGCTCGATCAGATCCGCATCGAAATCAAAACGATGCGCGAACTCACTGACAAACCGTTTGGTGTCAACATCGCCCAGGCCTTTGTACGCGATCCGGATATCGTCGACTTCGTCATTGATCAGGGCGTGCGATTTGTCACCACCTCTGCCGGCAACCCGGAAAAATACACCGCCAAATTAAAAGACGCCGGCCTCACCGTGTTTCACGTTGTCCCAAGCCTGGCCGCGGCAATCAAAGCCGTTGAATGCGGGGTTGACGGCCTGGTGGTCGAAGGCGGCGAAGGCGGCGGTTTCAAAAACCCGCGCGAAGTCTCCACCATGGTGTTACTGCCACTGATTCGTTCCGCGGTCGACGTACCGATCATCGCCGCCGGCGGGTTCATCGACGGTGCGACCATGGCCGCCGGTTTCGCACTCGGCGCAGAGGCCGTGCAGATGGGGACGCGCATGGTCTCAAGCGCAGAGAGCCCGGTGCACCAGAACTGGAAAGATGCGATCGTCAATGCCGCAGAAACCGACACCGTGTTCCTCAACCGCCAGCACTCTCCTGCATTGCGGGCACTGCGCACCGAGAAAACCAGCCGCCTGGAAAATGAGCCCGACACCAACGCGCTAAGCGAATTCAAGAGCCTGCAGGAACTGTATTTTGGTGGCGACATGGAGGCCAGCATCGCACTGACCGGGCAAGTCTGCGGACGCATCGATTCAGTGCGCCCTGTGGCAGATATCGTCGCCGATGTGCAGCGAGAATTTTTTGCCACCGTGCATCAGCTTGGCAGCCAGTATCCCGCCAACTAAATGGAAAACGCAATCATGCCAATGGCGGCGGGTACGGCTTTGCAAACGTAAAAGCCGTTTGATTGGCACCGTGCAACTGCAGATGCTCCATACGATCTTTGGCCTCCTGCAAATCCGGCAAGTGACCAGCCTCCACCCACCACATCGCCTGATGCACAGACTCA
>CAKZSB010000023.1 GCA_937920585.1 uncultured Granulosicoccaceae bacterium
AACGGTATTGGAACTGTGCTGCATGCACCGTTTGCCGGCATATCAAAGCGTGGGGCTGGCAGCGTTGGGGGATTTATCACAGCAAAGCAGAGCCACCACCGGCATAGTGGCGGGATGATGTCATGCATCATAGCCGCGCCACCCCGTGGCCGTTGTTGATTCTCTTGTCCACCATGCCTTGTATGCCGGAGTTGTCTGTGCACGCATTATTGTTAATAGTTGCCTTTTCTGTGATGACGTTGTCATCCACGGCCCATGCCGAGTTCGATGCGGATCGCGATCTGGTTGCGTTGCACTACGATCACGCTCCTGATCGGGATGACGCACACGCCGCTGCGGCCGGACTGGCAGTCGTTCGCGCTCTGAATCTGAGGGTTATTGCGGTGGGCGGTGCCTATGGTCGCTGGAACGCTGATCGGTACAATTCTGATTCAGTGGCGGTAATGAATGCAGTCTGGGGCAGCGAGTGGCTGGACGCACATGCACGCCGCGAAGAGGCGCTGCAATCCAGTGTGACACTATGGACGCAAACACTGAATTCGGGTGCCGATGTCTGGATTGCCGAGGGCGGTCAGGCAGATTTTACCGCTGCTGTGGTCAGGCGTATAAGCGGCGAGTTGCCGTCGGTCAATCTGCGTGATCGTATTCATGTGGTGCAGCACAGTGACTGGAACGAGGTGCATGCGGATCAGGCAGATCTGGCTTATGTTCGTGCCGGCACGAACTACATCCGGATCGAGGATGGCAACTTTGAAAACAGCACGGCAGATTTTAATCAACAAAGCCAGGCTTTTGTAAATACGGTTTTGGCGAGCCAGTACGCCTCTGCATGGCAGGCCGCATTTGATTATCTGGATCCCGCAGAAAAACTCGATTTTTCAGACGTTGTTGAGTTGTTGCACATTGTGGATATCGGCATTGATCAGGTGCGCAACCCGGAGCAGTTTGCAGCGCGATTCATTGCCAATGGAACTGTTTCCAGTCAGTCGCCATTCACCCGGCAGTACTGGAGTGATTCCTACTCGGTAGACGGGCAATGTTACTGTGATACCAATTTCGATCACGATCTGGACAGCATATGGGTGCAGACGCCCGTCGGTTCGCTGCCGGTCTATCAGGTGTGTGCGGATATCCGCAGTCGGTACGGTGAGGGCCGCTTCGAGGGTCGGCTCTACTATAACACCGCGCAATGTGGCCATGGACCTGCCAATACATCACCCGATGAAATTGATTGCCCGGGCTTTCTAACCGATAACTCCGGTGCGATTGGCGACTTCAACTGCAGCGCTACGGGTGCCCTTTGGAATCTCGATGCGCTTTACGGCAATAACGACGACAATACGCCCGCGCCGCCTACCGCAGATAACAGTGGCTCGCCGGTTTGTGTAGCCGCGGACAGTGATCCGGACGGCGACGGGTTTGGCTGGGAAAATGGCGCTAGCTGCCTGGCGTCACAAGCAGTCGATACAGTCGACGATAACGACAACCTGCCAACGAACGACAATGAAAGCCCGCTAGAAGTCGGGAACCAGATCACCGAAGAAGTCACTGAAACCCGGCTCACCCCCAGGCCGATCGTAGTGGGTGGTGGAGCATTTTCACTCCAGTGGATTGCGGGTTGCCTGTTGCTGGTTGCCGGTGCCCGGTTGCGCCGTCGGCAACCGGCACTTGTTAAGTAGCCGCGACTGCATGCCCTTCGTCGTCGTTTGCAGTGGCAGGCAACTCGGCCACTGAATCAAACTCGCCATGTAAGTCTCGCGCGATCAGCATGTAGATGGACGGGATCACAAATAGCGTAAACAGTGTTCCGATGGCCATGCCGCCAACCAGTACAAGCCCGATCGAGTTGCGTGCCTCGGCGCCGGCGCCGGTTACCAGCACCCGGGGAAAGTGACCGGCGACTGTGGCGAATGTTGTCATTAGAATCGGCCGCAGTCGGGTCGATGATGAATGACGAATGGCGGCGAGTTTATTCAAGCCTTGTTGTTGTAGCTGGCGAGCAAACTCAACCACCAGTATCCCGTTTTTTGCCACCAGCCCGATCAGCGTTACCATGCCAACCTGCGAATAGATATTCAGGGTGGTTGTGAAAGAGTCTGTCCAGTAGGGCAGATTGGGATTGGGCATTTTCCAGAACGTGAATATCAGCGCGCCAAACATTGCCAGTGGGACGGAGCCTGCGAGTATCACAAACGGGTCGCGGAAGCTGTTGAACTGTGCGGCCAGTACCATGTAGATCAGTATGATCGCGAGCGTGAATGCGGGAATGAATTTGTTGCCTTCACGTTTTAATTGCCGTGATTCGCCGGTGTAGTCGATCGAATAACTCTGCGGCAGTATTTTTTCCGCGTCGGCGTCCATAAAGGCCAACGCCGCATCGAGTGATTGTGTCGCCACTCCGCTCAGCTTAACGGCGTTTAGTTGCTGGAAGCGATTCAGTGAGCGTGGCACCGTGCGTTGCTCCAGAGTAACAATGGAGCCAAGCTGGATCAGACTGTCGTCGGGGCCGGTGATATACAGTTGTTGCAGTTGATCGCTGTTGAGTCGATTTTCACGTTTTACCTGTGGTATCACTCTATAGCTGCGGCCATCGATATTGAATCGATTGACGTAGCCGCCGCCGAGCATAATGCCCACATCGCGGCCAACCTGTTCGAGGCTAAGGCCCATGTCGGCTGCCTTGTCGCGATCAATTAGCAGCCGGGTTTCCGGCTTGTCTATTTTGGTGTCGATGATCGGTGGAAATGCGAACATGCCGGATCGCATGGCGGCTAATTGAAGTTGTTTTGCGTAGCCCAGAATTGCCTCGGGCTCATCGGTTGAAGCGATGACGAACTCAACCGGGAAATCGCCACCGCCGGGCAGTGCGGCCGGCGTGATCGGAAAGACCTCAAGGCCTGTGATTTGCGACAGGCCCGCGCTGATTTCTGGCACAACTTCGAAAATGGTGCGCTCGCGTTCATCCCATGGTGCGAGCACCATACCGCCAAAGCCGCCACCCGGTGTGGCAATCTGAAATGAAAACTCTGTTTCGTCGATGCTGAAAAATGTATCGTTTATCGCTTTGGTGTATAGCAGCGTATCGTCAATCGTGGCGTTGGCGGGGCCGTTTACAATCGAGAACGCCACGCCCTGGTCTTCTTTAGGGGCCAGTTCCAGTGGTGAATTGGCGAACATCGGAATGCACATAGCTGTGATCCCCAGCCATAAAATAACCATAGCGGGTCTTACGCGCAGGGTGGCGTTGAGCATGCGCATATAGCGATTTCGCACGCGATCAAACCAGCGCTCAACAATGCGCGCAAAGCCTTTCTTTTCGGTTTGATCACTGAGCAAGCGTGATGACATCATCGGCGACAATGTCAATGCGACGATACCGGAGATAAAAACCGCGCCAGCCAGCGTGAACGCAAATTCACGAAACAAAGAGCCGGTGAGGCCGCCCTGTAAACCGACCGGAAGATAGACTGCCACGAGTGTGATTGTCATTGCGATCACCGGGCCGATTAATTCTCTGGCACCGAGCAAGGCCGCCTGCAGTCTTGATTTACCCTCGCTGATATGACGCTCGACGTTCTCCACCACCACGATGGCATCATCCACCACCAGACCCACTGCGAGTACGATGGCAAGCAATGTCAGCAGGTTCACGCTGAAGCCAAATACCTGTATCAGAAATACCGCGCCGATTAGCGAAATCGGGATGGCCGCGATCGGCACCAATACCGAACGCAGCGAACCCAGAAACAAAAATATCACCAGCATGACGATGATCAGGGTCTCGCTCAGGGTGGTGACGACTTCGCGGATGGAGCTATCGATATATTCTGTCGCGTCGTAGGCCACCACCGCCGTCAGGCCGCTGGGCAAGGTGCGTTGTATGTCGGCCATTTCGTCGCGCACCATGCGCATGACATCCAGCGCATTGGAATTTGGCAGCGGCCAGATACCCATAAATATTGCGTTATCGCCGGTGTAGCGAACAGCGACATCGTAAGAATCGGACCCCAGTTCGACATCGGCAATGTCTTTCAGTCGGATTAATGCATCCGCATCGTTGCGCACAACCAGTTCGCGAAATTCCTCCACGCTGGACAGATCCGTATCGGCGGACAAACTCACCTGCACCAGAGAACCCCGGGTACCACCCAGTGCCGAGAGATAATTGTTCGAGGCAAGCGCCTGTCGCACCTGGGTCGGGGTGATGTTCATGGCGGCCATGCGGTCGGGTTTTAGCCATACGCGCATCGCGAAGTTTCTGGCGCCCAGTACCTCGGCTCGCTGCACGCCTTCAATGGCAGACAGACGTGGCTGAATGACGCGGACCAGATAGTCGGTTATCTGGTTGTCTTTGAGTATGTCGGAAGTAAAGCTCAGATAGGCAGAGGCAAACTGGCTGTCGGCAGAGACAATGTTGATCACCGGAACTTCAGCTTCCGGTGGCAGGTCGCCGCGCACCTGATTCACCTTGGAGGTAATCTCCGACAGCGCTTTGATCGGATCGTAGTTCAGGTCTAGACGAGCGGTGATCGTCGACAGTGATTGGGTACTTTCAGACTGTATATAATCGATGCCGTCGGCGCCGTTGATCGCGCGCTCCAGTGGCGTGGTGATGAAGCCGCGCACCAATTCGGCGCTGGCGCCGATATAGGTGGTTTGAACGGTTACCGCCGCATTATCACTGCGCGGGAACTGGCGAATCGTAAGCGAACTGATGGCCTGCAGGCCAGCCAGTAGTATCAACAGGCTGACGACGATCGCCAGCACCGGGCGATGGACGAATATATCGGTGAATTTCATCTTTCGGACGCCGCGCTATCGATCTTTGACATCGGGATTGATCGCGTACTCCGGCTTTACGCTTTCATTTAAGGTTACCGGTGCACCATTGCGCAGTTTAAATGCACCGGCACTGGCCACCCGGTCGCCAGCCTCGATACCTTTGGTGACTTCAACAAAATCGCCGCGTTGCTCGCCAAGTTGAACAAACTGTTGTCTTGCGACGAGAGCAGGCGATCCCTGTTCGCTGCCTTGCTGCGATTCTTCGATCACAAACACTGAATCGCCGAAGGATGCATAGCTGATCGCGGTTGCCGGAATCATCAGTATGTCGCGTTGTTCTGCAAGCTGAACTTCAACCTGGCCAAACATGCCCGGCAACAGATCGCCCTCGGGGTTTTCAATGGCGGCCTGTATTTCGACGGTTCGAGTCGATTTGTTTATCTCGGAATTGATCGCGCTGACAGTACCCTGGTACATTTTTCCGGGCAGGGCGTCCACCGCGATGCTGATCGGCAAGCCGGTGGCGATGCGGTGGATATCGCGTTGGGGAAGGGAGAAATTGAAGTACATGCGATCGGTTGCCTGCAACGAGACAATCGGTGTGCCGGCGGATATGTTTTGCCCGATGTCTACCTGGCTCAGGCCGAGGCGCCCGCCAAATGGTGCGACGATCTGCTTTTTATCGAGACTTGCCCGTATGGTGTCGACGCGAGCGGCGGCACTTTTAAAGGCCGCCTGTGCGGTGTCGTAGTCCGAGCGTGGTACCAGTTTGTCGCGGTAGAGCTTGTTGGCCCGGTTCAGGTTCGCGCGCGCCAGACTCCTGTCGGCTTCGGCGGCCTCGAGCTGGGTTTGCTCGGAGGAGACTTCCTGCTCGACCAGCAGATCACCCTGTTCAACCAGTGCACCCGGTTCGAAGGCAATGGCTGCGATGCGCCCGGCCAGATCAGCCGTGAGCAGAACCCCGCGCGAGGCTTCGAGCTCGCCGACGGCAGAGAGCGTGGATTCCCACTGGGTTGCCTGCACCAGTTCTGATGCGACAGCAGTCGGCGGCGGGGACATGGCCTGGCCGGCGGCAATCAGATCCTTGATTTGCAGCGCCTTCACGCCTGCCAGCACCGCAAAAATTACCACCAGGCCCAGCACGCTTGCGAATATTGCCTTTTTCATTCTTGTTCTCTTCCCTTGGGGGACGCGACGCAGCTTTGATCGGGAAAAGTGTCGCGCTGCCTGAAAGTATAATAGAGCGTGGACACTCTGCACGGTTGAAGGCCGGGCTGGCCGCTTCGTCGTACAGCGATTCGACGGGCCTGTTAAGGGCAGAGGTTATCGTGCGAGTTGTGAAGATCTTGTCGACTCCCGCAGATAGAATTCAACGTCTTCGTTATCGGCAATGTTGTGCTCGACGCTGCGCAAACTATCCCGCCAATGTTACCCCTTTCAGAGGGGTATTCAGGTTCTTATGGTCTCGTCAGTCGCTGTAAAACCCTGCACTTGTATTGCTTGTATTGAATTCGAACCGTGCAATTGTGTCGTATCTGCAAATCCATGCTGGCGGTGGCCAGGCGCTTTGCGAGCGCTGCCACGCCACGTCAGCTCGGCATTGTTGTTTTGCGGCGGGAAGACTACATGAAACTTTTGACAGCGCTGGTGCTGCTGCTCGTGTCAGCCGGTGCTGCTGCGCAGGTGGAACTCTATGGTGTGTGGGGGTCTGAGGCGCAGTGCGCGCGGCAACTGATCATCCCGAAGGGTACGAAACGTGCCGCACCCTTTGAGATTCATCGCGACTGGTTGGGACACGGTGATGTCTGGTGCCGGTTG
>CAKZSB010000024.1 GCA_937920585.1 uncultured Granulosicoccaceae bacterium
CTTGTTGCCACGGTGCGTTTCGTGGGAGCGCGACTCCGTCGAGCGAACAAGCCGAGAGGGGAAGGTGCCGCTCTCACGTGTTCCCCGGTCGGAGACCAGGTCCCACGGTGCGTTTCGTGGGAGCGCGACTCCGTCGAGCGAACAAGCCAAGAGGGGAGGTGCTGCTCTCACGTGTTCCCCGGTCGGAGACCAGGTCCCACCGGGGTTATTCGTGAGCATGTCTCCGTGACGACATGGGTCTTTGCCGGCGCGGCTGCAACCGCGCCGGCAGATATCAGCCCTGGTTGTTGGACGACGCTGCCTCGAGCAGGCGGGCTTTTTCGCGCATGATCTTGCGCTGGTAGCGGCTTTGCACCACGTCTGACAATGCCAGCACCACGATCACGAAGTAGAAGGTGGCCTTGGTCATCTGAGTGACCTCGGTGCCCAGAATCTTCATATGGGCGAGGTGACCGCCCTCCGAGATCAGCATGATGCCCACCACAAACAGAATGAACAGGCCCAGTACTTCGTACATACGATTTTTCTGCAGAAATTCCGAGACGTGATCAGCGAGTAGAATCATCAGCATGCCGCTGATAACGATTGCTGCTGCCATGACCATAAACACGTCTGTCAGCGCGATTGCGCTGAGGATTGAATCGAACGAAAAGACCAGATTCATCAGCACGATCCAGATAATCACGCTCGTCGCGGAACGTCTGTTTCGCTCCGCGTTGTCCGCCTCTTCGATTGCCATCATGTGGAGGATCTCTTTGGTGGCGGTGTACATAATGAAAATACCACCCAGCAACACGATTATGGCGTGCAGGTTGAACTCGAATTCGAGGATGCCTTCCAGATGCAGGCCGTATATCGGATCCTGGAATAGCGTGATGAGGCGGGTGAGCAGAAACAGCAATATAATTCGCAGGGCGATGGCGATGCCGATACCCCACTTTCGTACCTGTGCCTGCTTCTCTACTGGTGCTCTTTTTGATTCAAGCGAGATGTAGAGAAGATTGTCGAAGCCCAGCACCGCTTGCAGTAAGGTCAGCAGGGCCAGGGTAATCAGGTTGTCTAGTGTGAATAATTCCATTGCGATCTCGTTCGCTGCCGCGCCAAAGCGCCTTGCGTTTCAATTAAATCGGTTTGCCGGTGAGAGTATAGCGCCGTCGCGGCGATGCGCCATCAATGATACGGTGTCTGCCGCAGGTCGGAATGACGCTTACGAATGTATTTGCGATAATTCACGCATGAACTCGCAATCCCTCAACAAGCCTGTTGTTGCCGTTTCACCTGTGCTTCCGGCGGGGCATTGAGGTTGAGCGAATGACACCCGGTGCCGGGCGCAGTCATCTTGCCAGCGGCGAACTGGTGCAGTGGTACCGCATCGAGCGATTGCTGGGCAGTGGGGGATTCGGCATCACCTACCTGGCCACCGATACCAATCTCGATCGGCAAGTAGCGATAAAAGAGTTTTTTCCGCCAGATCTGGTCACCCGGCAGGCGGACAACAGGCTGGAGGCAGCCAGTCCGGCCAGTGATCAGCCGTATCGCGATGGTCTGCGGCGTTTCCTGATTGAAGCGCGCACGCTGGTTAAATTTGCCCATCCGGCGATCGTGCGAGTGTTCTCGGTGTTCGAGGCCAATCAAACCGCCTATCTGGTGATGGAGTACGAAGACGGCGAAGATCTGAAATCTCACCTCGCCGTGCCGGGTCGTCTCTCAGAGGACTATCTCAAAGATATCTTCCTGCAGATCGCCGACGGTCTCGAACAAGTCCACCAGCGTGGATTCATTCATCGCGATATCAAACCATCGAACATAATCGTGCGCCGTGATGGCTCGGCAGTGCTACTCGATTTTGGCGCCACCCGGCCTGCCGGTGAGGCGGGTCATACCACCTACGTGTCGGGCGGCTACACCCCGCTGGAGCAGGTCCAGCGCGATTTGCCGGTAGGCCCCTGGACCGATATCTACTCGCTCGCGGCAACGCTCTACTGCATGATCACCGGTGCGGCGCCAGCGTCTGCCACGCGCCGTCTGGCCGCGATGGCTCGCGAGTCTGCCGATCCGCTACAGCCTGCGTCGGCGTTAGGCGAGGCGAGCTACAGCGCACCTTTTCTGGCCGCCGTAGATGCCGCGCTGCAGTTTCATGGCGAAGATCGGCCCCAGACCCTGCCGGAGTGGACGGCTTTGTTTGCACCGGGACTCTCGTCGCCCCGGCCGGACACTGAAACACGGCAGGCCGGTGAGCGAGTGGGGCGTTCCAGTAAACCTGTGCGGCCGCTGGCCTGGCGTCGGCAGCGTTTGCGACGCCGTGCAGGGATAGCAATTGCAGCATTGCTGGTGGTGGGCGGCGGTGCGTGGGGGATGCTGCAGTGGCAGGAGCATCGCAGGGTTGCGGGCATGATGGCACGTGCAGAGGCAGGCTTTGAGAACGGTGAATATGTAGCCGTCGCGCTGCCTATCTATCGCGAAATATTAGCCGGGAAACCCGAGCATCCGCCAGCGCTTGCCCGAATCGAGGAAATTCAGCGATTGCAGGAAGCGCTTATCCGTCGGTTGCTGGATCAGCAGCGGCTGGCATCGGCAAGTGCTGCACTGAAGGCCTATGTGGACAGTGGTGGCGAGCCCAGCAGCATACGCAAGTTCAGTGAGGCCCTGTCCAGTGCAAGGGAACAACGCCAGACTGACGCTGAGTTTGAAGCGATCAGCATGCTGATCAGAGAAAACGAATATGCCACTGCAGTGGAGCGCCTTGAGCAGCTGAAAGCCAGAGTCCCCGATGATTCGCGCACCGCTGGTCTGGCAGTGCTGGCTGCCGACGGCATTGAGCGTCAACGCCAGCGGCAACTGGCGGAAGCCGAGCGATCCCGCGCAGCATTTCAGGCTCAACAGCGCACCGACGGGGAGCTGCAGCGCCGAATCGAGGCCGCCAATCGTCGCCAGCGCGCTCGGCGTCTGGCCTATGAAGACCGGATTCGCAAAGTCGAGTCGGCATTGGCCAGCGGTGAAATTGCCAGTGCCCGGCGAGAACTGGAAATCGCCAACACCTATCAAATAGACGATGCGCTGTTGCAGCAACTTCGCGTGCAGCTGGAGCGAGAGGAGCGTTTTCAGCGCGAGGCTTTCAGCGAACAGGACCAGCGCTATGCGGAGCGACAGTTTGAGTTACTGGCCCGTGCGATCGAACAGAATAACGTTGCGGCAGTGTCGTCATTGACCGAAAGCGGCAGCAATCGCCAGCGATTGTTCGCCCGGCTGATGCGCCAGTACAGCCGGGTAGAGGTTGAGCTGAAGAATTTTCGCCTGTCCACTAACCCCAAGCTTGCTCGGGCGCAATTGAAAATCGTCAGCCTGACCCTGCCCAACGGTGACACGGTGTACCCCTCGCAAAGTTATCAGTCGACCAGCCTCGAATTGCAGCGCTACGCCGATCGCTGGACGGCCGTCCGCTGGTAGCGTTTTGCTTGTGACGAAGAGTTAACTTCGTCGATCACCTGTTTCGAACGCTGCCATGTCGCGTTACTCTGTGCGGTTCGGGTGCAGCGTCAGGGTTGAGTGGCGAGGTATCTGTTGCTCGCAAAACCATACACAGAGGTTGTATTCGTTGTGGGCCACACAGATTGTTGTGGCACGGCAGCCGGCTTCGTGCAAAACACTGCATGTGATCTGCCTGCGATCGTCAATACCAGTTCGGAGCGAACATGAGATTTTTTTCAATCGGCAACCTGTGCGTCACGCAGTGGCTGCATGGCATCTGCTGCGGCCTGCTGTTTGGCTGCTCGCTGGCAATGGCCGGTGTGGCGAACGCCGATGAGCTCCCGTCCGATAGTAGTCTCGAACTTTCCGACTCTGAAATTGTGCCAATCGATCTCGAACCGCCGTTGATTGACCACGAGGCGCTGATCAGCGGCATGGCTGGCGACGTGCAAACCTTTAGTGCTCTGGTGCGTGACGAACGCGGGGTGGAAAGTGT
This sequence comes from uncultured Granulosicoccaceae bacterium, assembly GCA_937920585.1. GTDB lineage: Bacteria > Pseudomonadota > Gammaproteobacteria > Granulosicoccales > Granulosicoccaceae > CAKZSB01. Next base: position 3,965 of record CAKZSB010000024.1, read on the forward strand.
GCAGTTTTACTTTCGTATGGAAAGCAGCGGAGATTTTGCCAGTATCCCGATGCGATTGATCCCCGGAACGTCCAATTTCGTCGTCACCATTGAAACCAGCTCCCACCACAAGGTGATCGAGTATTACATTGAGGCCCGCGATACCGGCGGAAATCGCGTGTTGAAAGGCTTCCCCTCGCGCCCGCTGGTACGTGATCTGGGCGCGCCCGGCGCCCCGCCAACTGCAGTCGCTGAGCCTGCATCAGTCTCAGCAGACCGGCCGCGCTGGCTCTACGTGCTACTGGGTGTTGCTGCTGTGGGCTTGCTCATTTCACAGAGCGACGGCGGGGGCGGCGGGGGCGATCCGGCTGTGCCATTGGTACCGCTTACTGTCACCGCTACCCAGCCATGAGAGAAAAGCTCGCACAGCTATGGGTGTTGGTGCGCCGAGCCGGCCTGGCAGGCATGCTGCTCACGCTGGCCGGTTGTGGTGGAGAACAGCTGGCGACACCGCTGTCGGTGGCAACACCTGGCGCGATTCGTCAGTTACAGGCTGTGGATCCCACCGCACTCAGCGCGACGATCTCCATCAACGGTGCAAGTTACAACCTGCTTCCCGATAGTGAGGGCGGCAACTGGTCTGCTGTGATCGATGTACCTGTCAGTGGTGAGACAGAAGTGACGATCACCTGGTACGAAATTTTTGGCGGCGTGCGATTGCAACTGGCGCAGCAAACGCAAACAGTCGATATCGGTAGCGACGGTGGTTCGGTAAATTTCGGCGATGCTTATGTGGTGAGCGGCGAAGGCTTTGATCGCGATAATGACGGCTTTTCCAATCTGGATGAGCGCAACATCGGCACCAGTCCGATCGATAACGGCGACCGCCCTGACAACGCAAGCATGGTTTTGTCGATCAACTTGCCGCCGCAGGTAGCAGTACTGCGAGGCGGTGTCAGTGCATCAGCGGTTCGCAATGGCGTCGATGTGCCGCTGGTCAGAGAGGCTGACACGCTCTACACCGGCCGGGTAAGCGGGCTTCCCACCGATACCAGTGTCGCGTTGACGGTTAGCATCAATACGCTGCTGCACGATAGCGTGGTGGTCGCCTCGGCCAGCAGAGACATAAGCCTTACCACCGGCGAGAACTCGGTTACGATAATGGCGGCAGACTTTTCAACCGCTGCCGACTCGGACGCCGATGGTCGCACCAACATCGAAGAAATTCGCCAGAACCGGGATCCGCTGGCTGTCGCCGACTACCCGATTGCCAAAACGTCC
>CAKZSB010000025.1 GCA_937920585.1 uncultured Granulosicoccaceae bacterium
CCGAGCTTGAGCAGCGAATCGGGTGGCAATTTCACCGGGGGCGCCTCTTTTTCCAGCGAGGTGAGTGTGTCGCTTCTATGTCCGCTCGCGAGTTCTGCCGCCATCATGCCGCCCAGCGTACCGCGGCAGACACCAAGACCATTCTGGCAGCACGCTGAATAGAGGTTGTCGTCGAGCTGGCCGAACGCGCTGACGTTGTTCTTGCTCAAGCACAGTCGCCCACCCCAGCGATACTGCATGTCGACCTGAGGCAGCATCGGGAAGCGGTCGGCAAAGGATTTGTTGTGTACGCGGGTGATGCGCGCCAGGCGATCATCGCTGATCTGCATTGACGGTTCGCAGTTGAAGCGGTTGCGGATAACGATGCGTGCACCGCCTGTGCCGGTGATGCGTCTGACGGTTGTGCCCATCGGGTCGGATGGGGTCGCACTCCAGATCGGATCGCCACCCAGGGTTTTAACTTCAGAGTCGGTAAGCGCTCGCGTCATGGATGCATAGGTGAATACGTGCAGTAACTGCCGTTTGAAAAATCCGAAGCTCTGCACGTGACCGTTAACGGCGAGTATTATCTTGCCCGCGGTGACTGTGCCATCGGGAGTTCTGGCCGTCCAGTCTGGTCCGTTTTTCTGTAGTGCTACGCACGGTGAGTTTTCATACAGGCCTACATGACGACATACACCTTCGGCGAATTTTCGAATGTACAAGGCGGATTGAATGATCGCTGCACCCGGGGTGTACAAGCCGCCCTTGAACCAGCTGGAGCCGGTGATCTTTTGCATGTCGGCAGCGCAGTACATGTCACTGTGCTCGCCGAGTGAAGCCAGATGGCGGGCGTAGTCCTCGTTGTGTTTGATGCCTTTGTCGGTGGCTGCAGCATTCAGTTTTCCACAGGCACTGAACGCCTCGCTGGACATGTCGTACTCGCGCGCTGCATCTGCGGCAAAGTCAATCGCGGCGCGATTCAGCGCTATTTGCTCGCGATCGCGTGCAGCGTCGCCGCCGTAGTCACTCGAGGCGAGATCGTGCGGCAGGTCGATCATAAAGCCGGAACTTCTGCCCGCCGGACCATCGCCCAGACGCTGTGCTTCGAGCACGACGATAGATGCCTGTGGCTGCAATTGTGTCAACCTGCGTGCGGCCGACAAGCCGGCAAAACCCGCACCGATGATCAGAACGTCTGCGGTGATATTTTGCTGCAGAGTATTGGCCGGCGCCTGCCTGGGCAGCAGGCGGTTCCAGCCGCTGGGGCCGGGATCGACCGGTAAGCGGTCCACACTAATTGATGTGGATGACATCAGTGGCTGTTGTTCAATGCGTCTGCAGCCGGAATTTCCTGTTCGCGCTGTGCGATGTAGGCGAGCAGTGCCTCGTTGATCGCAGGTTCCATTGCCGGTGCCTCGTATTCGTTCAGCATCTTGCGCGCCTGTGTCAGCGATCGCTCATTTATTTCGGTCGAGCCATCGGCGACCCATTGTTCAATCGAGTTGTTGTCGAACAACTTGGGCATGAAAAAAGCGCGCTCGAAATTCGCCAGTGTGTGTGCGTGGCCAAGGTAATGTCCGCCCGGGCCGATGTCTGCCACCGATTCAAGTGCTTCGTCGAAATCATCCCAGCGCACGCCTTCTGTCATGCGGTAGGCCATGGCGCATTGCTCGGCATCGACGAGGAACTTGGCAATCGAGCAGTGCATGCCGGCCTCGTTCCAGCCAGCAGAGTGCCAGATGTAATTCGCACCTGACATCATCACTGCCATCAGCGTTGAGGCGCTTTCATAACCCGCTTGTGCATCGAATGTTTTGGCGCCACCGAGTGTGTTGGAGGTGCGCCAGGGTATGTTGTAGTGGCGTGCCATCTGGCCGATCATGAAATTCATCAGACTGATTTCGGGTGTGCCCGCCATGGGTGCGCCGCTACTCATATTCACCGTCGACAGATAGTGGCCGTATATCGCCGGGCATCCCTTGCGAATGACCTGTGTGTACGCCAGTGCGGATAGTGCCTCGGCATTTAACTGTGCCACAGCGGGTGCGGTTGACGCGGGGGTGTTGGCGCCACCCAGAACAAACGGCGAGCACAATACCGGTTGGTTGCGGCGATTAAACGCGCGCATCGCCCCGAGCATGACTTCATCCCACACCAGCGGTGAATTGCCGTTGCAGTTGCCGGTTACGACGCAGTGATTTTCAAGGTAGTCGTCGCCGCCGAACAGGATCGCGCACATGTCGAGCACGTCCTCGGCATTCTTAGGCGAGGTGGTCATACCCATGAAGGTTTTATCGGAGTGAAACATCGACGAATAGGTAATCCGCAGATGTCGGTGGCTGATTGCGTGGTCCATCGGTTCGACGATGTGGTGCGCCGAGGAATGCATCGACGGCAGCATGTGAGAGAGTTTGTGAAAATCTGCCAGATCTGCCAGCGTGGGTGCGCGGCGAACATCATCCAGATCGCGCAAGTAGGGCGCACCGGTCATCGGTACGAAGATCGAGTTTGGGCCGCCGAGGTCAACGGTTTTGCCCGGGTCTCGTGCCTGCAGGGTGATATCTGCCGGAATGGTTTTAATCAACTCACGCACCAGCCCGCGATCCAGGTGCACGCGATCCTCATCGCGTATATCGGCGCCGACGGATTTCCAGTCTTCGATGGCCTGTGGGTCGCGAAACACCACGCCGACATTCTCAAGAATATCCATCGAGGCGTTGTCGATGCGTTCGATCTGCTCTTCGGACAAGGGCTCGACCAGCGGCAGATTGCGCTTGAGTGTCGGCAGCATGCCCTCGCGATGATTTTCGCGCGCTTTGCGGCGCGCTGCGCGCCCGCCCCGACGTGGCACCTTATCGCTCATTGCACTTGCTCGCTGGCGGCGTTGTCGGAGAGATCGATCCAGATGGTTTTAAGTTCAGTATATTGATCGTGGGCGTGCATGCCGTTGTCGCGCCCGCCAAAACCGGATTGTTTGTAGCCGCCAAACGGTGTGCTGATATCGCCCTCACCATAGCAATTGATCGTCACCGTGCCAGCGCGAATAGCCCTGGCGGCGCGGATGGCGCGTTTGCCGTTGGCGCTGAATACGCTGGCCGTCAGGCCGTAGTTGGTATCGTTGGCGATCTCGATGGCCTGTTCGATCGAGGCCACGGTCAGCACTGACAGTACCGGGCCGAAGATCTCGTCGGTGGCCAGTGCATCGCCGGGCTTAACATCGTCGTAAATGGTCGGTTCGGCGAAGGCGCCATCGATGTTACCGCCGGTGATCGCCGTTCTGCCACTGCCAAGGTACCCTGCTACCTTTTTACAATGCTCCGCATCGATCAGTGCGCCGAGATGGTTACCCGGGTCGAGCGGGTCGCCGGTTTTCCAGTCGCGCGTGCGGGCGATGATGCGCTCCATCAGCGCGTCTTTGATGTCTTTGTGTACGATCAGGCGCGAGTTGGCAGAGCAGTTCTCGCCCATGTTCCAGAATGCCGCGTTGACGATGTGCCCTGCGACCAGATCGAGATCCTCGGCATCGTCCATGACGATCGCCGGGTTCTTGCCACCGCATTCAAGCACCACTTTTTTCAGGTTGCTGTCCGCCGCGTAGCGCAGAAAGTGACGGCCGGTCTCGGTGGAGCCGGTGAAACTGATCATGTCGATATCCGGATGCAGACCCAAGGGCTTGCCGACACTCGGGCCATCGCCAGGCAGCACTTGCAATACGCCGCGCGGCAGGCCCGCCTCCATGGCGAGTTCCGCCATGCGCAGTGCTGTCAGTGAGGTTTGCTCGGCCGGTTTCACAATCACACTGTTGCCGGTGGCGAGCGCCGGGCCGATTTTCCAGGCCAGCATGAGCAGCGGAAAGTTCCACGGCAGCACGGCGCCGACGACACCGATGGGTTCGCGGGTGATCACGGCCATCGCATCGTCACCGCAGGGCGCGCTCTGATCGTAGAGTTTATCGGCAAGTTCGGCGTGCCATTTCAGGCAGTGAATCGATTCGGGTATATCGATTTCTTCGCAATCACGAATCGGTTTGCCGCTGTCCAGTGACTCCATGACGGCCAGTTCGCGGCGGTTGCGCTGAATCAGTTTGCACAGCCTGATGATGGTGTCCTTGCGCATCGACGGGTGCAGTCTCGACCAGCTGCCGTGCTCGAACGCCTCTCGTGCTTTCGCGACGGCCAGATCGACGTCGTCGTTGTTGCAGGCGTTGATGGTGGCGAGACACTCACCGGTGGCGGGATTGACGGTATCGAGTTTGGCCCCTTTACCGGGCTGGAACTTCCCATCGATAAAGGCGCCGGTGGGCAGCGCGGTGTCGGCGGCGATTGCCAGGTACTCCTCGCGGGTCAGTAGCGTGCTCATGCGCTGTGCTCCTGTTCGATGGCATTCACGGTGGTGTCGAGGGTGCGAATCACTTCGGCAAGCTCGCGCTTTTCGTCTTTGTTAAGCGCCTGCAGCGGGCGCCTGGGCGGGCCGGCGTCTATGCCACGCAGGGTGACGCCGTGCTTGATGCATTGAACAAACTTGCCGCCCTGTTCGAGCACGCGCATCAGCGGCAACATGGCTGACATGATGCGCCGTCCTTTGTCGAAGTTGCCCTCTACCGCGCAGGCGCGATGCAGCGCAATATGGGCTTCCGGGGCAAAGTTGGAACCGGCGCAAACCCATGAGCGTGCACCCCAGGCAAAAAATTCCAGCGCCTGATCATCCATGCCGCAGCTAAGTTGTATGTGCGGGTATTCGCGCGCCAGCATGTGCAGGCGGTTGGGGTCACCGGAGCTTTCTTTGATGGCGCAGAAATTTGGCGAGCGGCCGAGTCGATCGAGTGTGTCTTCATCCATATTGACGCACATCCGACCCGGGTAGTTGTAGAGCATGATCGGCAGGTTGGCGGCGCGATCGATTGCCAGCGCGTGCAGGGCAATTTCGCGACCGGTCGGGTAGGCATAGGGCGGGGTGGACACCAGCAGTGCGTCGGCGTCGATGGCGCGTGCCTGCTCGGCAAAAAAGATACAGTCTTCGGTGCGAATCGCACCGGTGCCGACAATATAGCTTGTGCGCCCGGCGATGATCTCTTTGGCAAGCTTCATCATCGCCACGCGCTCATCACTCGACTGGGCGTAGTACTCGCCAGTGGTGCCTGCGACGATAATGCCGCTGACGCCGGCTGCGATCAAAAATTCTATGGCGCTGGCAAATGCCGATTCATCGATCGAAAAATCACTGTGGTATGGCGTGACGACCGGGGTGTAGATGCCTTCAAAGCGCATGGTTGTCTACCTGGGTTGGTGCCTGAATGGGCGACAGGGGATCGATGGGCAGCGGGTCGGGTTGCACGTAGCGCTCGAACTGATGGCGCGACAGCTCCCAGTGCTGGCGAGTGATGTCGACGGCAGTTGCAGGCTGGTGTTTTTCAATTGCCTCGATCAATTGTTCGTGTTGTTCGCAGGCGCTGTCGATTCGCTCATGATCGGTGCGGTTGCGGCTCTTGTAGAAAGTCTGGCTCATGCGGGTGTGATCAATTTGCAGGCGTTGCAAACTCGGTAGCAGATACGGGCTCGCTGCCATTTCACCGATTATTTCGTGAAAACGGTGGTTGCTCATGGCCATATCAATGACTTCATTGCGCTTGACCGCAATCCGGAATTGACGCTGTTCGGCTTTCAGTTGGGTGGTTTGCACTGGCGTGGCGTTTTCGGCGGCGAGTCGCGAGATCGAGGCATAGATCATGGGGGCTGTCTGGAAGAAACTACGCATTACGGAGAGGTTCATGGATGACACCGTCGCGCCCCGATTGGCGGTGATTTCCAGGTAACCATGCGCTGCCAGACGTTGTAGAATTTCGCGTAGAGGTGTTCGGGATACGCCGAACTCTTCGCACAGGATAGTTTCATCGAGCGCGCTGCCGGGCGCCAGCTCGAGCGTTAAGACGCGCTGGCGCAGTGTGTCGTAGAGGGTTTGTTTTTTGGTCGCTTGCATTCGGGCAGTATGCGCTGAATTTTTATTGTATACAATATGTATTTTTGCAACCAGGTTTGACTCGCTTGTCCAGGCTGTTGCGGGCTGAAGGTTCAATATCGGGCTTCTATTGGCGCAACCGCCGCGCTTTGCTACGCTGCCTCGCCACGACACATTGTTGTGCGATTGATTGCGAGAGGCATTGCATGTCAGGTTTTGTAATTCAACCACCCGAGGTAGTCGGCTTGTCTGTCGCAGGTTCTGACGCCCGATATCCCGTTCGGCGGATCTACTGCATCGGCCGCAACTATGCGGCGCACGCGGTGGAAATGGGCCACGATCCGGACCGTGAACCGCCGTTTTTCTTCCAGAAGAACGCCAATAACCTCGATCAATCCGGCGAGTTTCCGTATCCGCCACACACCTCGGATGTACACCACGAGATCGAAATGGCGGTGATGCTGAAATCTGGTGGTACCAATATTCATGTGGCGCAGGCGCTCGATCACGTTTTTGGCTATGCGTTATCGCTGGACATGACGCGACGCGATCTGCAGGGCGAGCAGAAAAAAATGGGTCGGCCGTGGGAGATTGGCAAGGCGTTTGAGCGCTCGGCGCCGGTCGGGCCGATTCACCGCGTTGCCGATGTCGGGCACCTGGACAAAGGGCGTGTTGAATTGAAGATCAACGGTGAGGTGCGTCAGCAGGGGGATCTCGATCAGATGATCTGGAAAGTGCCTGAGATGATTGCCTATCTGTCCGAGTACTTTGAACTGGCGGCCGGCGATGTGATTCTATCCGGTACCCCTGCGGGGGTCGGGCCGGTCAGCAGGGGTGATGCGATGGAGCTTGCCATCGATGGCCTCGGCTCCATGACGGTTCGGGTTGTTTGATCGCAAGCCACTCGGGCTAACGCGACGGCTCGCTGATGGGGCGGGCTATTTGCTGCCCATAATCGGGTGTTCGATAGCCTGGCTGTCGACCAGGTCGGCATCCAGTCCTGCATTGCGATAGATTCGTTTGCCAGCCCGCGGGTAGTCACCTACGTCGTGCGCGAGGCGCTGGCCGACAACGATGCAGCGCAGGGTTTCTGTGCCGGTGTTGAGCATGGTGTGCGGCAATCCGCCCGCCGGGTAGCCGATGAAATCTCCGGCGCTCACTTCGTGATCCTGTTCGTTGATGGTGACGGTGGCGGCGCCGCTCAGGATGTAGACGCATTCATCTTCATAGTGGTGCACATGGTACTCGGTTGACTCGAAGCCGGGTTCTACTTCAATGATATGAAAGCCGAGGTTTTTCAGGCCAGTCAGGTCGCCTAATGATTTGTTGTTGCGCACGGCGTTATCGTTCAGAAAATGGGTTTTCGACAAGCCCGGCATTGAGTCGATATCGTCTTTCTTGATTATGTGGTTCATGGATTATCTCGCAGCCTAAATCAGGTCAATTGCAATGGTCATGAGTGAATGGTCTGATATTCTGGTTTCACGAACCTGGTGGTTATAGTCTGCCTGATCGATCAGTTGATCGAGAGACGGGCTTGCCAGCGCGTGGTCATAGCGAAAGCCGTTGCGTTTAACCGCGCTCACCCAGCTGAACTCGCGCGCACCGGGATGGCGGCTGCGCCAGCTGTCGATCCAGCCGACTGTCAGCAGGCGCTGAAACAGGTGGGTGGCGTAAAAGGTTTTGGTATCGGAATCCTGCAACGGGATGCCGCAGTTAAAGTCGCCTATCAACAAGGAGTAACTGCCAAGCCAGTCTTCGGGGAGTTTCAGCATCGCCTCAAACAACGGGACCTGCGCTCGTTTTTGTGGAAAGTGCACGTTGATCAATTTTAGTGTTTCGCCGGAGTCCAGCGCGATTTCGCACATGATCGCATGGGCTGGTTGCTGATTCGAAAGAGGAAATATTTTGCCGTTCAGCGGCAGATGGCTTGCGATTAGCAAACCATTATCGCGGGCGTTGCCGGTGTCCGGTGCATAGATGTTTTGCAAGCCGAGCGCTCGCAGGCCTTCCAGTAGCGCCGGTTTGTTTTTGCCGTGGCGGAATTCCTGCAGCGAGACGATATCCGGTTGTGCGCTGCCGATCGCCTGTATGATGGCATTGCAACGACTGCCACCCCCGTGCAGTATGTTCCAGCTCAGCACGTTCAGCACAACGCAAATCTCAAAGTACGTTCCAGCCCGACACGAAGTATTTTTTCTTCCAGACCTTCCAGTAGTCCTCGAGTTGTTCCAGCGAGCTGCTAACGCGAACTTCGTGCTTCATAGGGTCTTTACGATTCGGGCTGTAGTCAGTGAGATGCAGCACATACGCGGGATAGTCACCCGATTGCTCTTCCTTGTTGGTTTTCCAAAGCAACAGCTTGCGCACCATGGTTGCATCTTTCATCACTTTAGTCGCGACGCTGCGTTGCAGTATTTCGCTGGCGGGCAGGCGCAATTCTTCGCTGATGATGTCGGCCGAGGGTATGTCGACGATGTCCGTCAGCTGTGCGAATCGAATATCATCGACGCTGCAGGTCTTGTCTTCTCGCAGGCGCAGAAACTGGGGCGATATGATGCTGCACAAGGGGAGTCGTCTAACGCCTTCCCAGGTGGATTCTTCTTCGTTCCATTCGAGGACCATTTTATCGATGGTATTGCCGCGTGAGGTGCGGGCGATGATGTCGAGGCAGGAGATCTCCAGTACGATGCCGGGGCGAATCATACGGTAGGCGACGCGGTCAGAGTTTACTTCCGCATAGTCGCTGTCGACGACGTGTTCTTCCAGCATTTTTAACATACTGGCACGCTGGTCGTCGCTGAATCCGCCGCCAACGCGGCCGATGATGTGATAGGTGCCATCGTTGCGTATTACAGCCAGCATGATGTCGTGCAGCATGCCGCTGCGATCATCGAGGCCCTCGGTGAAACCGACTGCGGCAAGGTCTATCGTGTGGCGAGGTTTTACCTTGAATACCCCGGCTGTGTCGTTGCGCGCGACAACGCCCTCGGCACCTTCTCCATCTACCCAGGCCTTGAATTGTTTCAATACCGCTTTGTGGCCATCGCCAACGATGGTTTCAACCGGATGGACGCGTTTGCCGCTGCCAAACAGGGCTTCGATACGATCGAACAGATCGACGTAACGCGTGCTTCGCTCCTCTTCATCCCATTCGTAGATATTGAATACGCCAAACTGCAGGCTCGCAACCGCGTCTTCGTCTTCCGGTGCACGTGCCACGCGCACGACATCGTGCACGCGCGGTCGCTGGCCATCGGCGCGATTGACGTACAGTTCGCCACCGAGCACCGCAAAGGTCACATCGGCGGCATCAAGAGTGGCTTTGGCTTCATCGTGAAAGGGGGCGCCGGTGCGAATTGTGCCACCCGGGTTGATGGTGAATACCTCGCCTTCACTGTAGACCAGACAAGTGAACTCGCCATCGATCTTGCGACTGATGTGGTAGTCGCCAGCGGGGATTTTTCGTTTTGCCGAATCGCGATCAACGGCGATTGTCATTTGTCCCAACTGGCGTCGGCGCATGCGCACTCGCTGCAACAGAGCCTGATCGGTCAGGGCGTCGGCCTTGCCGGTCAGGTAGTTGCCAACTTTCTGCTTTAGCAGGCTGTGATCGAGTAATGTCATAACATACTCCGGCGGATGTGTAGCTTTGGCTGTTGCGATTTATGGTTCACGAAGCTTTACCGCTTTTTGCGGATTTCTTTTTTGCGGCCTTTTTCGCATGACCCGTTGTCATCTGGCTCACCGTCATAGCCACTTCTGCGCGCAGGTTGTCGGTGGCGGCTACCGCTGCGAGCAAGCGTCGTCGAGAGCCCACCGGTATATCAAGTTCTTTCAGGTCGTCGTCTGTCAGTTCCGGCAAGACATCGACATCAATTTCATTCTCGATAAAGAGTTCGAGGTATTTGCCCATCCGAATACTCTTTAGCCAGACGCCAAGATCTTCACTCGATATGTCTGCGGGGGTTGCCGCGGTGTCCTCGGTGTTGCTGTCTGGTTCTGCACTTTCTGTCGATATGCTTACGTCACTGACTGATGATTTAGCTTTGGCCTTTGGTTTGGCAGTTGCCTCGGTTTTAGCGTCAGCCTTTGCTTTGGCCGGTGCCGGTTTGGCTGGTTTTGCCTGCTCTTTTTCGCGGCTGGCCTGTTCTTCGGATACACGAGGTTTGCGCGCCGGTTTTTCTTTGGCTGTTTGTGTATCAGTTTGCTCTGCGGGTTCCGGTAGTTTCAGTTCCATGTTGGAGAGATGCAGCAGCAGGATATATCGATCGCCCTGGACTCGTCCCTCCAGAAAGCCGCGGTAGGGTATGCTGCCGCGCCTGAACACCAGTGGATCTCGCCCCTTGCTACCACCGCCAACCATCATCATGGAGTCGGTCTCCGAGAGTTCGCGGGCCATGCCGTAGAGGAAGTCATAGGTCAAACCGTTGATATGTACGATTTGAAGTTTGGTGCTGAATAGAAAGCGTGTCGCGGCTTCGCGTCGATCGACTTTGCGACCCGTCCATGTCAGCGGGATATCACTATCGACGTTGGGTTCATCGCGCTGGCGAGGGCGGCGTTCACGCAGTTCGCCGTCGGGGGCACGGACGTTGTCGAATTGTTCAATTCTGTAGACGATACCGTCATCGGAATTGACGTAAACCCTCGATACGCCCCACAAAAATAGACCACACTTTTCGATATCCACTTCGGGGTTGTTATCGATCAGTTGCAGAGCGAGTTTTTCGCTGTCTCCGTTGTGCTGTTCGATCAACACGTCGTAGTCCTGATCGATCGACGCTTTTAGAATTTTGCGGGAGCTTGCGTTGTTTCCGCCACTGTCGACCAGTCTGGTGTCATCGGCCACTCGGGTGGATTCTGCTTTGACCACAGCATCTCTTTTGCGGCTATCGGTAAGATTGATGTTTGGCACGGGCTACTCCTGACCAAATTTTCGGGATTGACTGGTTGGCGAGCTACAGCATGTCGAAGTCAAAGTCATCTTCATCATCGTCATCGGCGTCTGCATTGGCCGTCGGTACTGCTGCCTGGTCAAGGCCGGTAAAGTCGATTTGTGCAGGCGTTCCCACCAGCATCCAGACATTGCGCTTGCCATCGGCGATGATAAATGCGGGGTCGGGTGAAACGCCTGCCCGGTACAGGAATTCGAACTTGAAAATTGCGCCGGATTGCAGCTGCTCGAGTAAGTCGGAATCAAAGCCGTCTTCGCATTCGAGAACATAGCTCAGTCGAATGCTGTGATTGAGAAATGTCGATAGGTCGGCCTGTTGATTCAGCTCAATGGGGGCGTCGAAGCTCGATGGCAGTGTGGGGAGTTCATCGCCATCGAGGTTCATTGGCACCAGATCTGCGCGTTCGATCCATTCTCCATCCGGGTTCAAATAGCCCGACGCGGTGCCACCCGTCGGTATAAGCGTTTTGCCATCGTTGGCGAGGGTTGCCAGTGAACAACGATTGCCCTCGGAATCACGGGTCTCGATATCCACTGAGCCGTAGAGTTTTGTGCGATCGATTTTGTTCAGTTCGCAACCGAAGCTTGAATCGTTGAATCTAAATTGAAGCTCACGCGCCATGCTATTTACTCCCTGATTTAATTGCTCAGCCGTTCAACTGCTGCGGTGGCAGAATCGAATGCGGCGATGCCGTGTTCCAGCGGGGTGCAGGGAACGGCGCGATCGTCGATGTAGGCGATTGCCGGCGGTTTTCCCTCGCCGCTGTGAATGTGGTGATAGGTAATACCGTGCTCCTGCAGCCAGCTTTCAATCATTTGCAGGATTGCGTGCTTGCGCGAATCATCCGGCTTTTCCAACGCAAGTCGAGCCGTGAGTATGACGACGTCGGCGTGCTCCGAAAGTTGCTGACAAAATTCCAGTGCACCGTCTATTGGCTCGCCGATCGCATCCAGCCCTGCCTGGCGGTGGGCCAGAACGCCATCCAGATCAACGCACACACTGGGACGCGATGTCCGTTTAAATTTGCGTTTACGATCGCTGGCACGTTTGGGTTTTGTTTTGCCCGCCGCTGATTTTTTTGAACGAATTGTCGTTCGCGAGTGTTTTGCCGGTGCCTTGACTTGCGGTGGAGGCGGACCTGGTACGCACTGCAGAAGCGCATCGACTGCTGCGTGGCCGGACAGCCACGGATCATCGAGCCACTCATCCCCGCTCCAGAGTGTTGCGTAGTGATCGCGAGTATGGTGCAGGCCGGGCAACCTGAACCACGGGCCGAGGCTGTCGGGTTTGAACTTCTTCGGAAATGTTTCCGGCTCTTCACTGAGATTGTTCTCCTCCCAGCTCGATACGATTGACCAGGCGAAGGCGAATACCTGATCCGCCGGTGCCGGTTCTTCAAACAGCACCCACAGGTGGTAGCCGCCGTTGCCATTGCTGTCGAACAACAACGGGTCGTAACCCATGGTTTGCAACTGTCGCCACCAGGCGATTGCACCAACGAGGTTGCGCCTGGCATGTTCCTCGGCGCCTGCTTTGTTGCTGTCGTGCATATCGATGTCGATGCCCAGCCACAGGCATGTGTCCTCGGCACTCTTCGAGTGCAGACCGATTATTTGTGGCCGCTGTCGATGGCGACTGGAAAAATGCCGGGTGAGTTTGTCAATCGTCACCATATCCGGGCCGCGTTTACTGGCAACGGGTAGTGTCATCGCCTTGTAACTGCGCCCGAGTTTCTTTTGTTCGCCGGGTGTCAGCGCGGCATACTGGCCCCACACATCCTTGCGATTGACCAGGCGCAGCATTGCCCATTCGGCGAGCTCTCGAGCGCGCGCTTTCCATTCATCGCAGACGATTTCGTGGTGAGTGGCCATTTCTTATCGGAGCCTTGTAGGCTCGCTTTCTAGTTAGCACTATATCTTGTGGCATGGACGGTTGTGTTCGTCGTAGCGCGCTTTTTATGCTGATTACAGCCTGAGGGTAGTGCGCCACCGGTTTCAATTTCTATACATGAAGGTAAGGCGCGGACGCATTCTCCGGTGACACAAGCCGATGGATAATGCTGCCTCGTTTGGCACTGCTGGTTAGTTGCGCTAACGCTGCCGTCGATTAATCGATGCGGCTTGCCGATTGTGGTGGGGTTTCCACGCCACGCAACATGACTTGATCGAATGATCTAACCGACGTAAATTGAGTGATCCAATAACCCGGAGTAGTCGCTATGCTCGATCTGGAGCGTGATGCTGTTGTAGAGCGCGAGTCGGTCTATCAGCCTGAACAGGCGGGTCTGATCTTCCCGCAGTTACCCGAGTTCGCCTCGGTGACAGAGGAGAGAAATCACCTCAAACGGCAGTTGGCGGTGGCGTGCCGAGTATTCGATCGCTACGGTTTTGACTACGGCTTCGCCGGGCATATCTCGATTCGCGATCCGGAGCATACCGATCTTTACTGGACCAATCCGATGGCAGTGCCGTTCTCGCAGGTGTCGGTAGGCAATCTGATTCTGGTTGACCATACCGGTAAAGTGGTGGAAGGGCGGCACGCAGTGAACCAGGCGGGCTTTGTGCTGCACGCCAACGTACACGAAGCGAACCCGGATATTGTCGCCATGTGCCACGCGCACACGGTATATGGTACAGCCTATGCGGCGTTGGGTAAGGAGCTGCCAGCGGTCACCCAGGATGCCTGCGCGTTTTTCGAAAACCATGCGGTGGTCAATGACGAAGGGGGTGCGGTCGCGGTAAAGCAGGGGCAGGGTAGCGGTGTGGTTGAGGCATTTGCTGGCAAGCGCGCGGTTATTCATCAAAATCACGGATTGCTGACGGCCAGCCGTCACAGTGTCGATGATGCGGCGTTCTGGTTTATTGCGCTGGAGCGCTGTTGTCAGCAGCAGTTGATGCTCGACGCCAGTGGTGTGCCACAGACAACGGTGTCAGCCGAGCGCGCCCGTTATAGCCGCGAACACGTTGGCAGTGATTACATTGGCTGGTTGCATTTTCAGCCATTGGTTGATGAGATTCTGGCCAGCCAGCCCGACCTGCTCGATTGATCATTTGCCGCAGGCAGACAGGGCAAGCCCTGGGAATGCGATTCGCTTTCGCAGCACTGGGTGGAAAGTTTGTACAAGGTCTGTTTATCTGTACGGCATTCGCGTTCAGTGGGCAGGCATCAGTAGCTGCCGAAAATTCAATGGTGCCCGTTGCACAGTATCAGTTCGAGATGAATCTGCCTGAGGGGTCGACTTTTGAGTTGCTGGTGGCGGGGCTTGAGGCGCCTCGCGTGTTGCATTTTGCCGGTGACCGATTGTTTGCAGGCTCTCGCTCGGGCAAAATTTACTGGTTTGATCCGCCCTACCAAAAGGCCAATGTGCTGGTACAGCTGGATGACTATCCGCACAGTGTCGTGGTACTTGATGACACACTGTTTGTGGCCCGGACAAGTGGTATCTATGCAGCAGACTATAGCGGCACACCGGCGACCATCGATGCTGATCGCTTTCAATTGATCGTGCCGCTGCCGGGGGGTGGAGGGCACAATAGTCGAACGCTGAAGATTGGACCTGATCGGCGGCTGTACGTAAGTTTAGGCATTAGTGGCAACTGCAGTGACGAATTTCTCCACGCCAGTCGTCCGTTTTTGCAGCAGCGTGGCGGGGTTTCGGTGGTCGATCTCGGTGCGCAGCCGGTGCAGCTTGCGGCCTTTGCATCAGGGTTGCGTAACCCGGTCGGCTTCGACTGGCATCCTCAAACGCAAATGCTCTATGCCAGTAACAATGGTCCGGATCACTCCGGATTTAACGAGCCTGCCGAGGTATTCGCAAGGCTGACGCCAAATTCGTTTCATGGCATGCCGTGGTTTCAGATCAACAACGCCGGCGAGACGGTGCGGGACGACTGCATTGCTTCACAGCCACCGCACAAAGCGATAGAGGTGGTGCCACCAGCGGCGCGGTTTCCGGCTCGTATAGCGCCAATGGATGTCGCCTTTATAACCGGATCACCGCAGTTTGAAGAATATGGCAACGATGCACTGGTGGCGCTGCACGGGTCGTGGGCGACATCTGATAGCGGGCGTGGTGATGGAGATCCGGCCACACGCCGCGAGCCGAAGATTGTCAGAGTGGCGTTTCACCAGGGTGAAGTGGCCGAGGTGAAGGATTTCGTTACCGGGTTTCAACTGGAGAATGGTGCCAGGTGGGCGCGCCCGATGGGACTGGCAATCGGGCCGGATGGAAACCTCTACATGAGCAGTGATGGTGGCATCGAAGGACTGTTCAGGTTGAGTCGCAAGCAGGAATAATTGCAGCACAGCGCGCGTGCCGGAACGGCACGCGCGAACCGGATCAGGATACGTGAAACATAAGCTTGCCCGATCCAAAACCGGGAATCTCGACATTGAAGGGTACGCATTGTGTGCCTCCGTCAATGCCTTTGGCAAATGCGATATCTTCTCCGGGTTTGGACAGAGTGGTTAGTTTCAGGTGAGGTGACTTGGAATTCATTAGTACCCGAGTCAGGATATTGGCCACTTCGTAGTAGGCTTCTACCATAACTTCTGTCGGGTCTTTATCCTGTATGGCCTCTTTTGCCACGCCCGGTGGCAATTGCATCATGCCGGAACCGGAATTGACGACAAGCGACAAATCTGCAACGCACAATGCCACCGTAGTGTCTTCGCAGACATAGTTGGCAACGTAGTTGTCTTCCAGTGGGATCTCTTCTCCGTCTTCAACAGTGGTACCGTCGCCGAATATACCGGTGAGCAGTTTTTTGACGTTTTGCTTGCTGGGAATAATGTAATTGGCCATAACTATGTGATCACCGCGCCGAGAACCTGCTCGAACATTTCTACTGTGAAGGGTTTGGATATCAGAAACTTTGCACCACTGTTTTTTGCAAGCTCGCGCATTGGCGGAGTCGCCTCAGTAGTGATAAAACCGAATGTGACATTGTTTCCGGCTTCTCTTAGTGCCTGTAACATTTCAATTCCGGTCATATTGGGCATATTCCAGTCTGCCAGAACCAGATCGGGATTTTCTTCTTCAATTTTTTCCAGGCCCAGTTTCCCGTCAGCAGCCTGAACAACATCGTTGTCGCCAAACCCGGCTTGCCTTAGCGTCTTGATAATCATCAAGCGCATCGCCGTGCTATCGTCAACTACCAGTATTTTCACAGTACCAGCTCCTTTTTGTGTTGCGGTTCCGTCCACCTGGAAAAATTCCCAGGAATGCAGTTGTAAAACTATGGGTGATTATTTTCGTCGGTAAGTCGTATTGCCAATACACTCATAAGCGGTAGTGATATTGTTTAGACTTTCCGAATGACCAATGAATAACAAATCGCCTTTATTCTGAATGTCGGCGAAGTTCGCGAATAACTTGACCTTAGTCTCATGATCAAAGTAAATTACTACGTTTCGGCAGAAAATAATGTCGATTTTATGATTGAAAACCAGCTCGCCATCGAGGTTTAGTGTTTTGAATTCGATGAAATCCCGGATCGGTTTTTTGATTCTTATTTGTCCCTGCTGGCTGCCCACACCGCGCACACAACATTGGCTGCGTTGCGCGTTGCTCAGTGGTTCGATCCGTTCCAGCGGATATATCCCTTTTTTCGCTTGCTCGATTATCTTTTCATCGAGATCAGTTGCAATCATTCGAAACCCGCAATCCAGCAAATCGGGATATTTCTCGAGTAAGGCGATAGCGATAGAATAGGGTTCTTCACCCGATGAGCAACCAGCAGACCAGACGATTTTATCTTTCAGGCTATCGGACAAATGGCTGAGCAGGATGTCGAAATGATGCCGTTCTCTGAAAAAATGAGTATGGTTGGTAGTGACCAGGCTCGTGAAATTTGATACCGGCTCGGTACCGTTTTCTATTTTGTCGCAGTACTCGGCGATACCCGTGAGTTCGAGTTCGCGCACTCGGCGCATAATTCTGGCGCGTACAAAATCCTGTTTGGCATCGGATATAACGATAGACGTATGTTTTCGGATTAACCTCTGCACACGCTTGAAGTCTACCGTGTTAGTTGCTGTATAACCATGGCATTGTTCTGACGCTTGCATGTAATCCTTGTATGCCTTATGGAGTCCGATATCGAACTTGGTATCGGAAGCGACTGCTCTATCTTGAGATACATGAAAAGCGTAATTCAGTTGAGCAGTCAGTTGTATTTCGATTCATTCAGTCGTCTAAACCTTACTGCATGGATGAAAGGTATGCTTCTTGTCTATATCCCCGTCAGTGTTCGGTAAGAAGAAAACAGTCGCCGGAATCCGGTGTCAGTTTGCCGTCGTAGAGAATTATTTATAGTGTCAGGGCGCTGGATTGTATTCGTGTATCGAGCCCCCTGGCCCTGGTTAAGGAAATCTGTCGACTACCGTAATACTGTGAAGTAGATGCACTTTTCTCACCATAACTCTGGTGGGCGAATAGCATCGGGACAGGGCAGGTTAAACGTTGAATAATCAATGAAAGCGCGTCACAGGGAATCGTGAGGGCGTGCTGTTAGCACTGATTATCTTTGCCTTGCTAATGGCTGTTGCAATAGGCCGCGGGTACTGCATTGTATGGCGAGTGCTCGGGAATGAAGCGAACAACTGGCAGTTGAAATCACGGCTGGTATAGCCGTCAAATGCCGCATTTGATAGACAAGGGAACCGTCAATGTCAGGTGATCTCGATCTTACTGAAATTTTTGAAGTGTTTTTCGAGGAGAGCGCGGAGGGCCTCGAAGTCATGGAGAGTGGCCTGTTGGGCCTGGATTTCGGTGCAGCTGATCTCGATACCATAAACGATATTTTTCGCGCGGCTCACTCCATCAAGGGTGGGGCAGGTACGTTCGGGTTTATGGAAATCTCGGGTTTTACCCACGGTGTTGAAACCATTCTCGACCAAATGCGCGACGGTACGCGCAATGTTTCGGAGGACGCGGTTCAGCTGCTGCTGGAATCGGTTGATTGTATTGGTGCGATGATACAGTCACTAAAGGCGGGAGAGCCCGATGATCCAGCCAGGCGAGAACCGCTGGAAAAGCGTATTGTGCAATTGCTGGCAGGTAATGATGAATCGGCCGGTGCCCAGAGTGGTTCGACAGGTCAGGATACGGGGGAATCGGATAATAGCGGTTCCCAGCATTGGGCAATTACCTATACGCCTGCCAAAGAAATTCTGCAGGAAGGCCATGATCCGGTTGACGTGTTCAAAGAGCTTGAAAAGCTCGGATCACTTGAGGTTGTGCCATCTTTTGTCGATCTTCCGGAATTCGAGTTGTTCGATCCTGAGGAGCTATTCCTGAGCTGGAACCTGCGTCTTGGAACAGATCTGGAACGCAAGGCCATTGAGGCAGCATTCGAGTGGGTTTCAGATCAGTGTGAGCTGACAATTGAGTTGGAGGACGATGCGTCTTTGCCCGAAGGGGCGGGCGAATCCGAAGGGCAAAAACAACAGCCGCCCGCCGCCTCCGCCGGTGGTGCTGCGCCCGCCAAGCCGGAAGTGCCGCGCAAGGGATCTACTTCGGAGGCTTCAATTCGTGTGGGGATCAACAAGGTTGATTCACTGCTTAACCTGGTGGGAGAACTTGTGATTACCCAGTCAATGCTGAAAAGATTCGGCAAAGACTACAATCCGGAACTGCTGGATGAGTTGCGCGACGGCTTGAATCAGCTCGAGCGTCACACCCGTGAATTGCAGGAATCTGCCATGCAGATTCGCATGCTGCCAATAAAATCCAGCTTCAGCCGGTTTCCGCGACTGGTGCGTGATATAAGCAATACGCTGGGCAAGAATATCAATCTGGTGATGTCGGGTGAGCACACCGAAGTGGATAAGACAGTACTGGAGAAACTGAGTGATCCACTGGTGCATCTGGTCCGTAACTCGCTGGACCACGGCATCGAAAAACCCGATGTCCGGATTGCCAACGGCAAATCTGATACCGGCACGCTGCATCTGAGTGCGGCGCATGAAGGTGGCAACGTCGTTATACAGGTTGAAGACGACGGGGCCGGCTTGAATCGGGAAAGAATTCTGCAAAAAGCCATTGAGAAGAACCTGATCAGTGCAGGCGAGAATCTCTCGGATGACAGAATTGATAATCTGATATTCCATCCTGGATTCTCAACTGCCGAAGTGGTTAGCGATGTGTCCGGTCGTGGCGTGGGGATGGATGTCGTGAGGCGTAACATCCTTGATCTGGGCGGTTCGATTAGGGTGAATTCGCGTCCTGGTAAAGGTACCTCTTTGAAGATAAGCCTGCCGTTGACACTGGCCATTCTGGACGGCCAGTTAGTGCGTGTCGGTAGCGAGATCTACGTGATATCGCTGCTTTCTATTATCGAAACGGTGCAACTGTCGGCCAGTGATATTAAAACCATCAGTGGAGAAGGTGAGGTTTACCTGATGCGTAACCGCTACATACCGGTCGTTCGCACAGCGGAAGTATTTGGTGTTGAGCAATGGGCGGCTAACGATGCTGACTTACTGGTAATAGTTGAAGCTGAGAACGAGCGGTTCGGGATTTTGGTCAATGAACTGCTGGAGCAACAGCAAATCGTCATCAAAAGCATAGAAAAGAACTACAAGAAAGTCGATGGACTCACCGGCGCTACTATTCTGGGTAACGGGCGTGTGGCGCTGATTCTCGATGTCCCGGGCTTGTTGCAGAACTTGATGAGCGCTAAACCTGCTGTTACCAAAGAATCCAGAAACGAACCAGTTGCGGCGTAGAATTCGTCTGCTGAGAAATCTGGAAACCCGATTACCTAATTGAATAGAACAGGATTGGAAAATGACGAGTGCATCCAGTCAACAGGAAGTGACCATAAGCAGCGGAGAGTTTCTCACGTTCATTCTGGGCGGCGAAGAATACGGTGTTGATATCCTTGCCGTGCGCGGAATACAGGGCTGGGATGGTGTAACCCGAATTCCTGATACTCCCGATTACATGCTGGGCGTGATTAACTTGCGTGGTGCAATCGTGCCAATTGTCGATATGCGGATCAAGTTTAATCTCAAGCGGGCGGAGTTTGATTCCACGACGGTCGTAATCGTGGTTCGTGCAGAGCTTGGCGGCGAGGATCATATACTGGGACTGGTTGTCGACGCGGTGTCAGAGGTTTACAAGATCGATCAGGGGACAATTCAGTCGAACCCGGAGTTTAATGCAGACCAGGCCAACGACATGGTAAAAGGTTTGATTACCATTGAGGAGAAAATGGTCATCATTCTGGATGTGGATATGCTTATCGAGGATTGGGCACCGGATGGTCTGGCGCAGGAAGACGTGGCTGCGTAAACTGCACAGGATGTATTGGATAGTGAAGTATCACGGAAGAAAAATATAAAATGAAACTTGTATACAAGATACTAATTGCATTTCTACTTGCCGCCATTGTGCCGCTTCTGGCGTTTTCAGTTTATGTGCAGCAAACTGTAGGGGAGACTTTTGAAGAGAGCGTTTCCGAGCACCTTAACACAATACGAGGTGACAGCGAAAAGTCTATTGCAACCTACTTTGGAAACATTGAATCGCAGATTCAATTAATGGCGCAGCAGGAATCGGTTAAAAGCGCTATGCGTGCCTTTACCAAAACGTTTGACGAAATTGGCCAGCCAGATGCCGCGGTATTTCCCGATTCGGCCAGTAACGCAACTGATCTCGCCAGTCACGAAAATTCGGTTGTAAGTTATTACGCCAATGAATTTTCAACGACCCTGAGAGAAAACGGCCAGCCCGCTGTGTCTACCGGTGAGCTTCTGCCAGGCAGCAGTGCCGGTAAGATTCTGCAAAGCCTTTATATCGCGAAAAATTCCAATCCGCTTGGAAGCAAAAATAACCTTAATGATGCAGGTGATGGCAGTGACTACAGTGCGAGCCATGCTCGTTATCACCCCTACTTTAATCGCTTCCTGAATGCGTACGGTTTCTATGACATTTTCCTGGTAGAACCGGTCAACGGGAATATTGTCTATAGCGTATACAAGGAAATTGATTACGGCACATCGCTTAAAACCGGGCCTCATGCACAAAGCGGTATTGCGCAGGCATTCAGAAAGGGGCTGGAGAAGCGCACAGCCGAAGATGTGACTTTGATTGATTACCAGCAGTACCTGCCTTCTTACAACGCACCGGCCTCGTTTATTTCCGCTCCTATTATTCAAGGTGGTGAGCTGCTAGGGGTTTTGATATATCAAATGCCGCTCGATAGAGTAAATTCGGTGGTCAATGAGACACTGGGCCTTGGCGAGACCGGTGAGGCTTTCCTGGTCGGTGAGGAAGATGGATTGCTGCGTACGCAGTTGCTCTCGGTCGATAGCAACACTGTTTTGTCAAAACGGGTAGACGTCAATAGCCTGCAGCGTGTCATTGCCTCCGGTGGTTTTCTGCAGTTAGAGGATGAAGAAGGACGTGTTCTGCCGACCTCCGCCTCGTTGATTGATATCATGGGGCTTAGCTGGTTTGTCGTTGTGCATCAGGATAGCACTGAGGCGTTTCACGCTCTGTCGAACATCGAGCGGGCTGTGTGGCTTGCGCTTTTGGTGGGGCTCGTATTCGCAGTGACCATTGCACTGTTGGTCACAAGGGACACTCAACGGCAACTCGGTGCAGAACCCGATGAACTTAACATTATCGCCTCCGAGATAGCACAAGGGGATTTATCAAGAGAGTTTGGGGATGTCGGCAAACTATCCGGTACGCTGGGTGTGATGGCCTCGATGCAATCTACGTTGAGGGAGCGTAGTGAGGCCGACCGCAAGACAATGACGCGCATTCAGCGTTTGCGAGATGGCCTTGAAAAACTCAGCACACCGGTTGTGCTATCCAATAGCGATAACGAAGTGACTTTCGTCAATGCGGCGTTTCGGGATTTGCTCGCGCGCAATGCAAATGACTTGCGCCAGATTTCACCCGATTTGAATCCGGCTAATGTAATCGGTACCTCTCTTTCACAGTTCAGTAGCGATCACAGTGCTATGCAACGATTGTTGCAGAATCTGCACGGTGGTACCAGTGTAGAGCTGGAAGCGGGAAGTCGTGTATTCAATCTACAGGTTAATGCGATCGCGGGAGATAATGGCGAGCGAATCGGCAGTTCTATGGAGTGGCACGATGTGACCGATCAACGACGTGTGATGGAAGAAGTTGATGACGTGGTTTCCGGGGCGAACCGGGGTGAGCTATCGAGCCGTATTTCGCTCGATAACAAGGACGGTATTTACCATGGTCTTTGCGCCAGTATCAATGGTTTGCTGGATGTAACGCAGGAAATTGTTGGAGATGTCAGTGATTTCCTGGGAGCGATAGCAAGTGGCGACCTGACACAAACTATCGATAAGGATTACAGCGGAACCTTTGCCGATGTAAAACGTGATGCCAATCGCTCGCAGCAGAAGTTACTTGAGGTTGTAAGCAGTATCCACTCAGTGGCTGGAACCGTCGGCACAGCTGCGCGTGAGATCAACATTGGAAATCTGGATCTCAGTCAGCGCACTGAGCGCGCTGCAGCACACCTGGAAGAAACATCGACCAGTATGGAAGAGATGACATCCTCGGTAACTCAAAACGCTGACAACTCGCGTCAGGCCAAGCAACTCGCACTCGCGGCGCGGGAACATGCTGAAAAGGGTGGTGAAGTAGTGGGTCACGCGGTGGAGGCTATGGCTGGTATCAATGAATCGAGCAGGAAAATATCCGATATCATCGGTGTGATTGATGACATAGCCTTTCAAACCAATCTGCTTGCGCTCAATGCATCGGTCGAAGCCGCGCGGGCTGGTGAGCAGGGTCGCGGATTTGCGGTAGTGGCTAGCGAGGTTAGAAACCTGGCCGGTCGCAGTGCGACCGCGGCTAAGGAGATCAAAGATCTTATTGAGGATAGTGTCAACCGGGTGGAAAACGGTGCCAGGCTCGTGAATGAGTCGGGTAAGACGCTTGAGGGAATTGTCTCGCAGGTCAAGAAGGTTACGGATATCGTTTCGGAAATATCTGCGTCAAGTCAGGAGCAGTCTGATGGTATCGGTCTGGTCAATAGTACGATTTCCGAGCTCGATGAGGCGACTCAACAAAACGCAGCACTGGTTGAGCAGGCCTCTGCGGCAAGCCAGTCTACCAGCGATCAGGTGGCCAATCTGATCAAGCTTATCGGGTTTTTCTCCACCTCTGTCCCGATAGATCAGTCGCTAACGCAGAGCCATTCGAGCGCTCATAACGCAGTGGTTCCCGCGGCAATGATGACCGACTATCACAGCGCGCCGGAGGGCCGGGCTGCCAATTCGCAGCAGCATCTTCCAGTCGCCAGGGTGGCCAATGCTGACAGCGACGATGAGTGGAAGGAGTTCTAGCCGGCATCGATAGGCACCATGAGCAAGGCCGATGCACAATCGTCGCTCAGGAATTTTCAGTATTCTGCCCGGTAAATCAATGGCAATAATTGTGGGACCACAATGAGTATGAAAAAGACAGCTGCTCGTCGCAAGAAGACCAAAGCAAAGGATGAGAAAAAGGAGTTTGTTGTGTTGTTCGATGAACAACAAGGCAAAACATCCGAAGTTGAAGATGAAAAAGTCTCTGATGCCGACGGCTCGTTTGTCGTAATGCTCGATGATACGGCGGCGGATGCGAATTCACCAACGGACAACGACGATGGTTCGTTTGTGGTGATGCTCGATGACGAGACACCACCTGCGGTCGCAGGTGGAACGGGTGATGACGAGTATTTCGTTGTATTACTCGATGACGAAGAATCCTCTGCCAGTGTCGTCACGCAACCGGAAGTAGGTGTGTTTAATGTGGTATTACCCGGTGATTTTAGAATGCAAAAAGTGGTGTCTCTAAAACCGGAGTTAGTTGCTACCCTGGGTGCCAGTTCGGTTGTTTACGATGCCTCACGCGTGGCGCTGGCTGATACCGCGTCTATTCAGCTGGTTGCAGCGCATCTGGCTGCGTTGAAGCTGGCTGATGCCAGCGTAGAATGGGCTGGCGCTTCAGTTGAATTTTCGACAACCGCCAGAATTCTGGGCTTTGATTTTTCTATATCCGAAGAGGCACCCGAGGTCGAAGCGGAGTCTGCGGCGGCTTGATTAAAATCAGCGGTGCGAAAGCTGTGGAACGACTATGGCCAGCGTGACCAAAGTGCTGGTCGTCGATGAGTCTGCGGTAGTCCGCCAGGTACTGAGCAAACTGATCAATCGCCATCCGCTTCTGTCTGTTGTGGGGACAGCGGCAGACCCTTACATCGCACGGGAAAAAATCAAGCAGTTTTGCCCCGATGTATTAACACTGGATATCGAGATGCCGCGGATGGACGGGCATCAGTTTTTGCGTAACCTGATGCGCTTGCATCCGATGCCTGTTGTCATGATCTCGTCGCTGGCCGAAAAAGGGAGCAAAGCGGCCCGGTTGGCGATGGATTTGGGTGCGGTGGATGTAATTTGTAAGCCGCACAGCGACGACGTTGCGGGCCTGGAGTCACTTGAAGATGTAGTTTGCAGGAAGTTGCTGGCTGCCGCCAGGGTTGATCCCGAGAGGCTTCGTCGAGTGGCTGCAGGTAAGCGCGAGCAACAGCCCCGCTATCGCAAAACCAGTCAGTTGCTGGCCATTGGCGCCTCGACTGGAGGCACTCAGGCACTTGAGGTGGTGATCAGCAAGCTGCCAGCGGAAACACCGGGTACGGTGGTGGTGCAGCATATCCCCGGATCCTTCAGTGGACCATTTGCGAATCGATTGAATGATCGCAGTGCGATGAAAGTAAAAGAGGCGACGAATAACGAGCCAATACTGCAGGGCCATGTCTACATCGCGCCCGGGTCACAGCACTTGAGTGTCACGCGTGACGGTGTTTTCTTTCGTTGCAGGTTATCGAGCGATGCGCCGGTTAATCGTCATCGGCCCTCTGTAGATGTACTCTTCGGCACCGTCGCAGCCTGTGCGCCGAACAATGCGATGGCGGTTATTCTCACGGGTATGGGTAGTGATGGCGCCGCCGGGTTGCTGCAAATCAAGCACAGCGGTTCGCCGACCGTCGCACAGGACAAGCCCAGCAGCGTCGTCTGGGGAATGCCGGGATCAGCGGTCGCGCTGGGTGCTGCCGACAAGGTACTGCCCTTGTCGGCGATTGCCGGTTGTATCTGCGATTACTTTGCGGTGAAGATAGCGGCTTAGCCGTCGGCCTGTACCTTCTTGCGATACATGCCCTGTGCGATTCGATCGATCACCATGGCGCAAAACAGAATTGCCAATCCACCCAGAAGCCCCTGTCCCTTGGCGGCGTATTGCAACGCCTCCAGTATCAGCGCCCCCAATCCTTCGGCGCCGATCAGCGACGCAATGACAACCATCGACAAAGACATCAGGATAGTCTGATTGATCCCGGTCATTATCGATGGCATGGCCAGCGGTATCTCAACATTGCGCAACAGTTGCCACTTGGAGCAGCCGAATGCGACTGCTGCTTCCTTGGTTGCTTCCGGTACACCTCGCATTCCCAGTGCCGTCAGGCGGATAACCGGTGGCATGGCGAAGATGATTGTCGCCAGTACACCGGGCGGTTTGCCAGTGCCAAAGAAGGCGATGATCGGTATCAGATAGACAAATGCCGGCATGGTCTGCATGAAGTCGAGCACCGGCTCGGCGAATGAATAGGCGCGTTTTGATTTGCCAAACCAGATGCCCAGCGGTATGCCAAACAACACGCATAGAAATGCGCCCGCGCCAATCAGCGCGACCGTAATCATCGATATTTCCCACAGGCCCATAAAGGCGAGATAAAGCAGGGCGGCGGTGGTGAAAATTGCCACTCGCACGCCTGCCAGTCGAAATGCCATGACGACGATCACCACCATCACTACCGGCCAGGGGGTATCAATAAGAATAATTTCCAGGCCATCCAGTACCCAGCGGATCGTCGCGGTGATGCCATTGAAGACGTCACTGAAATTCGCCGCCAGCCAGTCAAAGCCGGCGTCGCCTTTTTTTGCCAGTGCGGCGAAGTATTCCTTGTTTATCGGAAATCGTGTAATTGGCAGGGTATCGCCGAGTGCGCCGTTGGTCATTGCGGCAAGCTTGCCGTCGGGGTCGGCGACGGTGAAACGAAACAACGTCAGCGGCCAGATCGCAATCAGCAGAATACCGCCGAAAATGGCGCTGCCGCGATTGATGCCCGCCTGAATGGCGCTGTTGGCACGCCAGCGCAGATATTGCTTTTCGTAGGCGATATTGGCGTAGAAGCCCTCGATGAGTTTAACGGCCAACAACAGCGCGAGACCGGTAAGCAGTATTGAGGTGGCCTCTGTAGCTGCCAGATCGGCTTTTTCTTTGGCACCGGCTGCGACGCGTTTGAGGTTGTCGGCAATGCGCATCTTGGCTTCGGCATCCTCCGGCTGGCCGGCCGCAACGAGGTCTTTGGCCTGTTGTTCGCGCCGGGCGATATTGGCCAGCAGTTTTTCATAGCGGGCCAGTTGATCCGCGCCCAGTTCACCCCACAGGCCACGACCTATTTGTACCAGTGCAAAAAGTTCCAGAATCAGGAAGGTCCAAAAGAACCCCCACAGGCCACGCAACGCACCCCAGAGCGGACCGAACAACGCGGCCATCATGTTCCAGCTGAAGACCAAGCCGGTGGTGCTCTGGATTTTGTTGAATGCTGCGCCGTAGTAGTCGCGGTTTTCGCGGGTGAATTCTCCGACTGAATCTTCCAGTGAACGACGCTCGGGTACCATGCCGGTTTCGCTCATGCCTTGCCCCCCTGGATGCCTTTGAGCAGCGTGGTTTTGTTGATCACGCCGATATCCTCGTTGGAGTCACTCTGAATAACGATCGGCTGATCTGTTGTAGTGGAGATGTCGATCAGCCCGTCGAGGTCGGTGCCGTGATGGGCGCGCGGGCTTTGCGCAAGCTGTTCGTTGGCGGCCGGCTGGTAGGTGTGAATGTCTTCCATGATCGAGTGGGCAAATACCAGCTTGAGTTTTGAAATGCCTTCGACGAAATCCCGCACGTAGTCGTCGGCCGGATTGGTGACGATCTGTTCGGGCGTACCGATTTGTACGATGCGGCCGTCTTTCATGATCGCGATGCGGTTGCCGATCCGAATGGCCTCGTCGAGATCGTGGGTAATGAAGACGGTGGTTTTGTTCAGCTCGGCGGACAACGCCATGAACTGTTCCTGCAATTGCCGCCGGATCAGTGGATCGAGCGCGGAGAATGGCTCGTCCATCAGCAGCACTTCCGGATCAGAGGCCAGCGCGCGTGCCAGCCCTACACGCTGTTGCATGCCGCCGGATAGTTCACGCGGGAAACGATCTTCGTAGCCATCGAGGTTGACCATGCTCAGACAGCGCTGCGATATCTCCCAGCGCCGCGATTTAGATTCGCCGCGAATTTGCAGCGGGAAGGCTACGTTGTCGCGCACGGTGCGGTGAGGCAGCAGAGCCATGTGCTGGAAGACCATGCCGATATGGCGGGCGCGCATCTCGCGCAGAGCGTCGCCGCGCAGCGAGAGCATATCTTTGCCCAGCACCGAGATTTTACCGGCGGTAGGTTCAATCAGCCGGTTGAGGTGGCGAACCATGGTCGACTTGCCGGAGCCGGATAATCCCATCACACAGAATATCTCACCACGTTGCACGTTAAACGAGCAATCGGCGATGCCTACCACACAAGCGAATTCTTCCAGTACCTCGGGTTTGGTCAGGCCGCGGTTCTCCACTGCCGCCATCGCCTCAAGTGCTCTGTCACCAAAAATTTTCCAGACGTTGTGTAATTCAATGACGTCTTCGCTCATTGGTGGTCCTTAACAGATCGGGTAGTTGGCAAGTGGCGGCGCCACCGGGGCAGGGGTACAGCTGAAAAGCGGAGGCGGTGGCAAGAGTGCCACCGCCCCGGTCAAACGCTACTTGAGCCAGCTATCGACGGTGGATGCGTTGTCTGCTACCCACTGCTTTGCGTAGGCCTCTGGATCCTGCTTTTCGACCACCAGCGCGTAGGTCATAGCCGATACGATATCGGTATCGAGCGCGACCTGTGACAGCATTTTAGCCGCCTCCGGCTGTGACTCTTCCAGTGCGGTTGCATAGTGAATATGCAAAAACGCCGTGTTCCACGCGACGCCGGCATCGGACTTTTCCAGCCACTCCGGATCGTCAGTGGGTTGGATCACAGTCCATTTCGCTTCGTCGTATGCCGGTTCTTTTAGAATGACGAGTTCATGAAGCGCGAACATGTGGTGCGGCGTGTAGCAGAAGAAGACGATGTCTTTATCCTGTGCGACGGCGTTGTCCACTTCAGCAAGGGCCAGTGTTTCATCCATTTCCTTGAGGTTCATGGTTTCCGCATAGCCGTAGGATTTGGCGCGAATTTTTTCCACGTTGGTGGAAGCCCAGCCGGCAGCGCCGATCCAGATTTCGCCTTTGCCATCGCCGTCGGTGTCGAATTTGGCGGCCATGTCGGGGTTGCTCAGTTCGGCCAGCTCTGCGATGCCGGTGCGTTCCGCGGTGCCCTTGGTGACACACATGGCCTGATCGCCAGCGACGCCGGCTTCAGTTTTTCGGACGCTGCCCTTTTCCATGACGAATTTCTTGTTCAGGTTGACCTGATTGGGCAGCCAGACTTCAGGGTGCACGTGCATTGCGCCTGAATCCATCGCTTCGAAAATGACCGGGTTGGTGCCATTTTGAAGTTCAACTTCGAGGCCGAGATTGTCTTCCATCGCGACTTTCAGTACGTGCGCAGTCGCGCGTACCGAGGGCCAGTTCGGCACGCCGATGACGATATCTGCCGCACTGGCGACAGCACCAAATGTCAGCGAGGACGCGATGCTGGCGCTGATGATTAGTTGACGAAAATTCATTATTGGGTTTTTCCTGATTTAGATGTGCATGAATGTGGCAGAGCGGGTCTGCCACGAAGTGATGCTCTATGGTCGGAATAGTGAGTTTACTGATGTTGGTATCACACTGCGAGCGACAAGCTAGCTCTTGTGCGTCCGGTACTTGTCAAGTGCTACACGCCCGCAAGCCGAAGTGATTCGGGTTACCGCGTGTGGTGGTGTGATTTGTGTGACTCGCATCGCCTGTTTGCCGGGAGGGCTGTAACACGGTGGTTCGGCTTTGCGTATGTTGCGCTGATGCGACGCCTATTGTTCTGTCCTGGTTTTGGGGTTTACTTGTTTTATCATCATAAGTCCATGATAAATAAGTGTAAAATGTTAAAATGTCGGCTGACAAGTGGAACCGAGTGCCCGCTTGCGGTTATATTAGGGGTCGAGGCGAGCTCACCGGCGGGTTGCAGACAGTCTTCCCGTCAGGTGCAGGCAAGCTCTATAAAAAGGACCGGTGCGCTGCCGCACCGGCACCCAATACTGAACTGGAGATTCTGTATGTCGAAACGAGTTGACCCAAAATTTAACCCGGCTTTGACCAGCTACAACGACTTGTCGCAAAAGGACAAGGAGCTGGTGGAAGATGCGATCCGCACCGGGTATTCACGTCGATCGGTGCTCAAGTTGCTGGCCGCCACCGGTGTCACCCTCGCCACCGCGCAAAACCTGCTGAGTACGGGCGGGTCAGCAATGGCAGCCACCCCGAAGAAGGGTGGAAGCCTGATCATGTCGTCCAACCTTCACGGTCCGGACGATCAGCTCGATCCCGCGCTGTTCACCTCGACTATCGATTACACGCGCGGTCGTGCAACCTACAACAGCCTGACGCAGCTGGGTAATGATCTCGCACCACAACCAGAGCTTGCCACCGAATTCCTGCCCAATGACGATGCCAGCGAGTGGACGTTCAAGATTCGCCAGGGGGTAAAGTTTCACGACGGCTCCACGCTGACAGCAGACGATGTGGTCTACAGCATGCGTCGCCACCAGGGCGAGGCGTCCAAGTCAGTGATCAAGTCGATCATGGCGACGGTAAAGGAGTGGAAGAAAACCGGCGAGTACGAAGTTAAGGCGATACTCGAATCTCCGAATGCAGATTTACCCGTACTGCTCGGTTTGTTCCAGAGCAAAATCATCAAGGTCGACAGCGATGGTGGAGGCAATGGCACCGGGCCGTTTAAGATGGATTCGTTCGAGCCCGGCGTAAAATCAGTACACAGCCGCAACGCTGATTACTGGCGCGAAGGTGCCAACCTCGATGCGATCGAGATCACCGCGATTACTGATCCTGTCGCCCGTGTTAATGCGCTGCTGTCAGGTGATGTGCAGCTCGCCACCCAGATTGACCCGAAAGCGATTCGCCAGGTCGAGTCAACTGACGGGGTCAGCCTGTCTTCAATTCCGGCTGGCCTGTATATGGGCATCTGCGCATTGAAAAACGCCTCGCCTGGCGAGAACGACGATTTTGTCAAAGGTCTGCAGTACATTCAGGATCGCGAACGCATCGTTTCAAAAATTCTGAAAGGGCACGGTACAGTGGGTAACGATCAGCCGATCATGAGTGCTCACGGCGCAGATTTCTGCAGCGAATTGCCGCAGCGTGAGTACGATCCGGACAAGGCCAAGTTCCACTTCAAAAAGGCCGGTATCAGCAGTGCCGAGCTCTACGCCGCGCCGGTTGTGGCAGGTGTGGTCGATGCCTGCCTGCTGGCGCAGGCCAACTGCGCGAAGATCGGCTTCGATCTGCAGGTCAAGCGCGTGCCAACCGACGGTTACTGGGGGGCGGTATGGATGAAAGAGCCGCTCAATACGGTAACCTGGAATATGCGACCGACGGCCAACTCACAGCTGGCTATTCAGTTCGCGCCGGGTGCAGCCTGGAACGACACTTTCTGGAACAACGATCGCATGGGCGAACTGCTCAAGACGTCGTTGTCTGAACTCGACCCGGCCAAGCGTCACGCCATGTACTGCGAGATGCAAACACTGGTGCACGAGAACAGCGGCATGGTTATCCCCGCGCACGTCAATATTCTCGATGGCATAAACGATAAGGTCAAAGGTATGCCCACTGTACCGCTGGGCCAGCTCGGCGGTTGCGAATGGCCTGAATTTGCCTGGCTGGATGCGTAACAGACTGTCGGCTTGATCAAGGGCTGATACTGTGGGCCTGCATACCGTGTATGCAGGCCCTTTTTTATGCCTCGATCTTTCTGCGGTTGCTGAAAAATTTTGAGGTTGTATTTTTAATCCGCTGCTCGCGGTGGCATTTGCGCACAACTTCAATGCCCGTATCGGACGCAGCTATTAAGCTTGTTCATCGGTAAACCGCATCACCGGAGGATGATGGCAATCGTCATCTTCTGTTCAACCAGGATTCTGGAAATAGCGAACATGCGAGATCATCACTCATGATGATGAAAATGGTATTGCGCCGAATTCTCATTGGAATCGGCACACTTTGGGTCGTTTCAGTACTGGTGTTTATCGGCACCAGCATACTGCCGGGCGATGTGGCACAAATCATATTGGGCCAGAGTGCCACGCCGGAGACACTCGCCGCGTTGCGCGCCGAGCTTGGTATGGACAGGCCCTGGTTTGTGCGCTATTTCGATTGGCTGGGCAATCTCGTGACCGGCGATCTGGGGACATCCAAAGCCGGCGGCGCGAGTATTTCCAGTTTGATCGCCGGGCGCCTGGGGAACACGATGTTTCTGGCGGGTATCGTCGCCGCCATCTCGATTCCCATTTCAGTAGCGCTGGGATTGCTGGCCGCGATGTATCCAGGTACATGGCTGGATCGCATTGTCACATTCGCCACACTGAGCCTGATTTCAGTTCCCGAATTTTTCATCGCCACATTTATGGTGCTGATACTCGCCGTGCAGCTTCACTGGCTGCCGGCTATTGCCTACCTGAGCGGCAACGAGTCGGGGTGGCAACTGGCGCGGGCGCTGGCGATGCCAGTTATCACGCTGGTGATTGTGGTGTCCGCGCAGATGATTCGGATGACGCGAGCCGGCATTTTGAATGTCATGAACTCGCCCTACATCGAAATGGCGATTCTCAAAGGTGTACCGCGGCGGCGAATCATTCTGCGCCATGCGCTGTTCAATGCGATTGGCCCGATCGTCAATGTCATTGCGCTGAATCTGGCTTACCTTGTCAGCGGTGTGGTTATCGTTGAAACCATATTTGCCTATCCGGGTCTGGCCAAGTTGATGATCGATGGCGTGCAAACGCGCGATCTCCCGCTGGTTCAGGCTTGTGCAATTATTTTTTGCGCAACCTATGTCGTTTTAATTCTGATCGCCGACATTGCGTCGATACTTTCTAACCCGCGCTTGCGCCAGCCCAAGTAGACGAACGGATAACCTCATGAATGAAAGCAACATTAAGGGCGAGGATATTGTCGAGCGTCTGGACCGGTTCGACGAACTGCCGGATGCGCCGCCTCGCAAGCGAATCAAACTCTCCTGGGTGGGCAAGCTGGCGGCGCTGGTGGTGGCCGCCTGGCTTGTGATCGTCGCTATTGGGCCGTCGATCGCACCGTTTCACCAAATGGATTTCGCCGGTGATGATGGCTTTTTGCCTGGTGACGGCGAGTTCCTGCTCGGTACGGATTACCTCGGCCGCGACACCTTCTCGCGGATTTTGTGGGGGGCCAGAACCACCATCGGAATATCTTTGTTATCTACACTTGGTGCCTACCTTATCGGTATAACGCTGGGCATTGCTGCGGCCGTTCGCGGCGGTTGGACCGACACCATTATCAGCCGGATAAACGATGCGATTCTGTCATTGCCCACGATCATGCTGGGGCTAATCGCGATAGCAGCGTTTGGTTCTTCAATACCCATACTGATCATCATGGCGGCGGTGATCTATGCCACCAGTGTTTTCCGGATTGCCCGTGCGTTGGCGCTGGATATCATGGTCCAGGATTTCGTTGAATCAGCCAGGGCGCGTGGCGAGGGAACCTGGTGGATTGTTACGCGCGAAATTTTGCCCAACGCGGCGATGCCGCTGGCGACCGACTTTGGCCTGCGGCTGGTGTTTGTGGTGCTGTTTATTTCGAGTCTGAGTTTTCTTGGTCTCGGCGTGCAGCCACCGACCGCTGACTGGGGCAGTATGGTTCGCGAGAACCTGCAGGGCTTGCCCTATGGGTCATATGCGTCGATCTGGCCGGCCGTGGCGATTGGTTCTTTCACTATTGCGATCAACCTGATCGTCGATGATGTCTCCGCCGAATCCGGTGGTAGCCTCGCGCGCAAGATGGTGTAGATCAATGGAAAAACTACTCGAGATCAAAGACCTTAAAATTGAAGCCAGACGCGAAGACGGCACGCCGATACCTATTGTAAAAGGGGTCAGCTTCGATGTTCACAAAGGCCAGGTCGTCGCGCTGATCGGCGAATCCGGGTCCGGAAAAACAACTATTTCACTGTCGGCGCTGGCATACACCAAACCAGGGCTCGAGTTTGCCGGTGGCGAGGTGCGGCTGCACGGGGAAGATTTGCTCACGGCCGAGCCGCTGCGCCAGCGCGACCTGCGTGGTCGCAAGGTGGCGTATCTTGCGCAAAGTGCCGCCGCTACTTTTAACCCGGCCATCACGATAGGCGAGCAGGTTACCGAGTCGGCCGTGCTGCACGGTATTCTCACTCAGGATGAAGCCAATGCGCGTGCCGAGCGACTCTACCGATCGCTGGAGCTGCCTGATCCCGATCGCATTGGCAATCGTTATCCCCATCAGGTATCCGGCGGGCAATTGCAACGTCTGATGGCGGCGATGGCACTGTGTGGCAAGCCCGATCTCATGGTGCTCGACGAACCGACGACCGCACTTGATGTCACGACACAAATCGAGGTACTGAAAGCATTTAAGAAGGTCATTCACGAAGAAAACGCAGCGGCGATTTACGTTACCCACGATCTGGCCGTGGTGGCACAGATTGCCGATTATATCGTCGTGCTGTACGGCGGCGAGGTGATGGAACAGGGGTCAGCCGAACAGATTATCAATAACCCCGGGCACGCCTATACGCGCAAGCTGATGGAAGCGGTGCGGCCCAAGCCGGCCGCCGGACTCGGCACAGTCGTCACCGGTGAACACGATCGCGATATTGCCGCACTGGTTGTGAAGGACATGTCCGCAGGTTACGGTCGCAAGTTGAATGGTGAGCCGGCGGTTACCGTGTTGCGTGATATCAACGTCAAGGTCGAGAATGGCCACGTAGTAGGGGTTATCGGTGAATCAGGTTGCGGTAAGTCGACGCTTGCGCGCGTGATGGCCGGTTTGCTGCCGCAGGCTGCAGGGGAAGTGGTGCTCGATGGAGAAAATCTTGAGGCAGACCTGCAGGATCGATCGCGAGATGAATTGCGCAAAGTGCAGTTTGTCTACCAAATGGCCGATACGGCCCTGAACCCGCGCCAGCGCATTGATGACATCATCGGCCGACCACTGGAGTTCTATCATGGTGTGAAGGGGCGCGAGCGTCAGCAGCGAGTGCAGGAAATTCTTGAAATGGTCGAGTTGCCGGCTGAATTTGGCGCACGTTATCCGGCGGAATTGTCCGGCGGTCAGAAGCAGCGCATCAACCTTGCACGCTCGCTGGCGGCATCACCCGAAGTCCTGCTGTGCGATGAGGTAACCTCGGCGCTGGACAGCATCGTTGGCGCCAATGTCATCAAGCTTTTGAATAACCTCAAGGACAAAACGGGTGTGAGTTTTGTTTTCATCAGCCACGATCTCTCGACGGTCGCCTCGTTTGCCGATGAGATTGTCGTGTTGTACGCCGGTCGGGTTGTGGAGCAGGGGCCCACTGATCAGGTGTTAACGCCGCCGTATCATCCCTACACGCGGTTGCTGATAAGCTCGGTTCCCGAGCTGCGCATCGGCTGGCTGGAAGATACGGTTGAACTGCGCGAGATGGCGGTAGGCATTGCCAAGGGCGTTGAGATTACCGACGTTGGCTGTCCGTTCTACAATCGCTGCCCGTCAGCCATTGAGGGTACCTGCGACATAACGGATGCACCCGTCAGACAACTTGCCGAAGGCCATGAGATCGCGTGTCATCTGGATGTGAGTGACTTGCAACTGAAGATTAGTCACGAGGCGAGCGCTGGTTGAGCGCTTTAAGGTAATTGTGGTGAAAGTCGACGATGCCCCATTCCATTGTGGATAAGGGGCCAGGTTGATAATGATTCGAGTTGACGCCAGCCTGGTTGTGACGAATGATGCGCTCATCATCCAGCGTGGTTATGTGCCACAGCCATTTTAGTGATTGCAGCTCGTAGTCTCTGTTGCGTGTGGCATCGGCGCGGACCATCCACACCGTTTGTATGTCGGTAGTTTGCACGTCGCGTGGAATGAATCGATATCCAACGACATGGTCAGAGTAGGCAAGAAATGAGTTCAGAACACCAATTTGAATATCGGTGGCGCCACCATCGAATTCGCTTAAGGTGCCCAGTAACGGCGCCAGTGGCTCGCCGCTCTGGCTGCCTGTAAGGTAGCCTGGAAACAACGGGTAGCGCCGGTAGTAAACCTCGCTGCCCGGCTGCTCGGCATCGCTGCCACAAATACACAATTCATCCACGGGCAAGCCTGCCGCAACCGATTTCGCTTTCATGGTGGCCAGCAGATCAGCAGTCATGGCCTCGGGGTCTTTCAGGCTGTGGGATTTTGAATACTCACGGTGTGACGTGGCGCAGTGATAGCACTCAAGGTAATTCTCCAGCGCTAGTTTCCAGTTTGCCGGTACCGGATAACTTGCCTGATGCACGATCTTGAGGTTGTCGAGCTCGAAAGGTGCTGTCAGTGGCGCGAGTTTTTTCAGGTTCTGATCAATTGGCGGTGGCTCGCTCGCCAGACTGATAAACAACAAGCCCTGAAAATTGAGCAAATGTACCGGCAGCAGGCTGTTCTGCACGGGGTTGAAATCTGCGGGCATCAGGCGCCCGCCGCGCAGGCTGCCATCGGTGTTATAGGTCCATGCATGATAGGGGCAGACGAACGAGCGCGCATTGCCGGATTCCTGCAGGCACACGCGTGATCCCCGGTGCCGACAGACATTCAAATGCGCGTGTATTTCGTTTTCACTGCGAACAATGATCACTGATTCCTGACCAAATTCGAACAGAAAAAAATCGCCGTTGTTGCGTACCTGGCTGCTGTGACCTGCCCAGATCCATTGTTCGCCCCAGAACCGCAACAGGTCCTGCTGATAGATTGCAGGTGATGTGTAGAACGGGCGCTGCAGTGAATAACCGGGTTGTTGCCGATCGATCAGAGCGGGGAGATCCTGCGGATGGATGGTCGTAGTGGATGCCATGTTTTCGTTGAGGTTGTCTGTACTCGCCAGTGTACGATTTTAACTGACGGGGGGCTCGAAATATTCCACTGTTAAACGGTTTGCATAAAAGTTAGTCTCGCTCTACTTCATCGACCTGGCTGGCGCGTCAATGCAATTGGTAATCGGTTACAAAAACTATTCCTCGTGGTCACTGCGGCCCTGGCTGCTGATGAGAGTGGCACAAATTGAATTTACCGAAACAGTGATACCGTTTATGCACTGCGAAGAGTTGCAGGAGTTTGCTGCGGTGCATCAGATTCCGGCTCAGGTACCAGTGCTGCAACACGATGGCCTGACCCTCCCGGACAGTCTGGCTATCGCCGAATATCTGGCCGAGTTATACCCGCAGGCCATGCTCTGGCCAAATAATCGGCGAGCGCGCGCGCAGGCAAGGGCGGCATCGGCAGAGATGCACAGTGGTTTTCATGCGTTGCGCAGCGCCTGTCCGATGAATTGTCGCGCTATCAAAACGTTGCCTGTGTCTCCCGGTATCCAGGCTGATCTGGATCGTCTGGCGACGATATGGTCCCGGTTTGATCAACTCGATAAAGACGGTGAGTTTCTGTGTGGGCAGTTCGGGATTGTCGATGCGATGTTTGCGCCGGTCATGTGGCGCGTGCGGGGTTACGGGTTTTCTGTCAGCCGTTCGTTTGCGCGCTGGAGTGACGCGATGTTTGCACTGCCGGCAATGCAGCAGTGGCTGGCCGCGGCCACTGCAGAGCAGTGGGTGATTGACGACTACGACAAAATTGGAGAAACGGTTTGATCTGCCAGATCGCCTTGTCGGCGATCCGGCGTCGACAGCTGGCTATATGCCGTAGATTAATCGTAGCGTAGTGCTGCTATCGGTATTTTTGCCACGCACGCCAGTGATGTCACTATTGTCGCGAGTGAGAATTCCGAAAGCGATAGAGAAACGCTCGGAGACGGCGAGACTAAGATTGTTATCCCACACAGACAGCGTATTGATCTCTGTGTATTCCAGCGACAGCACTGAGTTGAATGTGAGGTTCTCGCGCAGGCGGTTGCGATAGTTCAGACCGACATAGATCACGGTGTCATCGCTCGACAGGCTGTCTGTTTCATTAGTGCCGTCGCCATCGGCGTCGAGTGAGATGAAGTCTGTCGACTGTGAACCTACGCCAATGCTGGCGTCAAAGCCGCGTTTTTCGCTGGCAAAGAATGTGCGGCCGATACCAACCAGCAATGAAGTTCTGCCATCAATGTTGGCAAAGTCGTCGGTATCGTATCCCAGTCGACCAAATACAAAAGTCGAGTCGCTGAGATAGCGATCGATTCGGTAGGCAAGTTCGGTGCGCTCTGCGGTTTCGATGTCGTTTTCTTCGGCAGTGTATATGGATCCGCTGAGGTTGTGGGTCCAGTTGTCAGTTCTTTTCGCCAGCGTCACCGCGCCTGTGGTGCTGGAGTTTTCAGTGTTTCCGGACGTTACAAAACCACCGAGACTGGCGCTGCCACTCCATGTCGAGGTGAGTGTTTCTTCAGCGGCAATCGCGTTGTTACCGATTAGCGACGTTGTGGCGAGCACAATGGCAAGGGTTGTTGGTTTCATAGTGGTTTACCTGTGTATTTGGGAGGCGATCTGATCGGAGCGGCTAGATGCCGTAGATCAAATTGAGCGAGGTGATCGTGTCAACCGTCTCGCCGAGTGCGCCTTCTGTGTCGCCGTTGTCGCGCCTTAAGTAGCCCAGAGATACTGAAAAACGCTCGGATACGCTGTAGCGCAAGCTACTGTCCCAGATAGTCAGAGTATTGATCGATAGTTCGGTGGTGAGGCTCGAGTAGAAACTTAATGCATCGCCCAGTTTTGCCTGGTACTCGAAGCCGGCGAAGACGACGGTGCCGTCGTCGTCCTCGGAGCCATCGACAAATTCTGTCGTACCGAAACCCACTCCGCCGCGACCGGTGAGTGTGTGAGTGTCGTTATGGAAGAATGTTGAGCCCATGCCTGCCACGACAGACGTGCGGGCGTCGATATTGGAAAATTCGTCAGTGTCGTATCGGAGTCTGCCAAACCAGAACAGCGGATCGTCGAAATAGCGATCAAAGCTGTATCCCAATTCGCTGCGATCTGCGGTATCGACATCGTCCGATTCGGCGCGATAGATACTGCCGAAAATGTTGTGCGCATTGTCGCCGCTGCGACGGCTGATACCCAGCGATCCGGTGATACTCTGGTTGTCGGTGTTGCCGCTGGTGACAATACCGCCAAGGCTGGCGCTACCACTCCACTTGTCGCTATCGGCTTCGGTTTGTGCAGATACTGTGCTCATTAGCGACAGTGTGCCTGCCAGCAGAATTGCGATTTTTGTTCGTTTCATATGCTTTGTTCCGGTCTCACTCAACGACTTCTCGTTAAATTTTCGCTGCGTGCGGGCAGGGCGAAATCTGGCATTGTGGCGGCACTGCAATAGGTTCTCCGCCCCCAAAACCTGCACACATCGTAGGTGCCATATCTGTTCTATTCCGACTGAAGTATCAAAAAATTAACACCGCATGATCGAATCATTGACGGTTATATAGCTGTAAATCTGAAGTTTTGTGTGAAAATTCACAGTTCTGTTGTTGGATGTTGTAAAAATGTAAACTAATTGAAACATCAGGGATACACGCAACGGGGGCTGCATTGCTCAAATAGCGTGGAGCCAGCGGCGGGGTTCGTTCTATACTGCTGCGGTTTTGCGGAGGGAAACTAATGTCTGTTCTGAACGGCTACCGGGTACTGGATTTCGGGCGGTTTATCGCGGGCCCGTACTGCGCGACACTGCTGGCAGATTTCGGTGCCGAAGTAATCCGGATCGAGAAGGTCAATGGATCCGAGGATCGTTATATGAATCCTGTCGCCGAGGACGACAGCGGTGCGCTTTTCCTGCAGGTTAACCGCAACAAACGCGGTATGACGCTAAATCCCACTCGCCCGGCCGGGCGCGAGATTGTGGAGAAACTGGTGCGCACAGCGGATGTCGTTGTGGCCAATTTGCCGCCAGCCGGGCTCAAGGCTATAGGGCTCGATTACGACACCCTCGTCGCCATCAAACCCGACATAATTCTCACCACAGTATCGGCTTTCGGCCGCGGTGGTCCCTATAGCGAGCGCGTTGGCTTCGACGGCCTGGGGCAGGGCATGTCCGGTGGCCCGTACCTCGCCGGATTTCCTGACTCACCGGCCCGGGATGTGTTGCCGGTAGTAGATTTCGGCACGGCGATGAGTGCGGCCTACGGCACGCTTGCGGCACTACTGCACCGCGAAAAAACCGGCCAGGGTCAAATGGTTGAAGGTGCTCTGCTGCGTACAGCGCTAACCTACTCAAACGCCTACCTGATCGAGCAATCGGTGCTGGGTCGCAATCGGGTCGGGACCGGTAACCGCAGCCAGCTCTCCGGCCCGTCCGACATTCTAAAAGTGCGCGATGGCTGGATCATGGTGCAGGTGGTCGGGCAGCCGCTTTTCGAGCGCTGGGTCAATATGATTGGCCAGCCCGAGTTGCTGAGCGACCCGCGTTTCCGCACGGATCTGGATCGTGGGGACAACGGTGAAGCGCTATCCCGAATCGCCTCCGAGCATGTGAAGAATCTAACCGTAATCGAGGCGCTGGCAGCCTATGAGAAAGCCATGGTGCCCGCCGGGCCGCTTTTGAGCCCGCAGCAAACGCTGGATGATCCGCATGTGCAGCAGATAGGCTATCTGCAACCTCACGACTATCCCGGCTTGCCATCGCCCGCGCCGCTGGCGGTGACACCGGTCCACCTGACCGACAGCGACGCCGAGATTCGACATCGTGCGCCAACACTGGGTGAGCACACTGATGAAATTATGGCCGAACTCGGCTACGAGGACTCAGCGATTTCGCAATTGCGCAGTGAGCGGGTGATTTAGCCATTGTAGCTATCACTACGCAATATTGAGTCAACCGCGGGGGCTGAGTGGTTGGGCTCATGCCCTTGCTGCGATCGTTACGTGGCGAGTGGCTCGCGGTCGCTTGCCTGGCAGGGGCGCAAAGGCGAGATCCACTGGCGCCGCCGGGCTTGCGCGTTCATTTTTCCCGGGGTCTCGCTCAGTCAATGCGAGATCGAAAATGAGCGCTCGCAGCTGATCCTTGTCGTTGGATTCAATAGCACCACTGATGCTTTCCAATACGGGTTCGAGGGCGCTGAAGGCAAGGAAGTGTTCGCGTGCCTTAACGATTTTGTCGTGCTCGGTGGGTATGGCATCGCTGTCGATGAGGAGTTCTTCTGTCAGTTTTTCGCCGGGCCGCAAACCGGTGTACGTGATCTCGATGCTGCCATGCAGGTTCTGCGCATCCTTGCAGGTCAATCCGCTAATGTGAATAAGTGCTTTGGCGAGATCGTCGATCATTACCGGTTTGCCCATGTCCAATAGTAATACGTCACCGTTGCGAGCCAGGCCACCGGCTTGTATCACGAGTTGGGCAGCCTCGGGTATTGTCATGAAAAAACGATTTACATGTTTGTCGGTGACGGTGACGGGGCCACCGTTGCTGATTTGGGCTAAAAATCGAGGAATAACAGAACCGGATGAGCCGATCACATTGCCAAATCGAACCATGCTAAGGGTGGTTCCCGATTCCTGATATTTATCGGCAAGACTCTGTATGAGCATCTCGGCAACTCGCTTGGTCGCACCCATCATGCTGCTTGGCCTTACTGCTTTGTCGGTGGAAATCTGTACAAAAGTCCCGACGTTGTTTTCAAGTGCTGTTTCTACTGCGTTGCGAGTGCCGAATATATTCACCATTGCTCCGGCTGACGGGTTGCTCTCGACGAGGGGTACGTGTTTGTAGGCGGCAGCGTGATAGAAAGTGTCAATCGAGTAGTCTTTGATCGCTCGTTGTAATGCGGCGCGATCCAGCACAGATCCGAGCAAGGGTATGTAGTCGGTCGAATGTTGCGCAGATTCTGTGAGCTGCATATGTACGTTGTACAACGATGGTTCGTTATTGTCGAATAGTACCAGGCGAGATGGATTCAGCCGGGCGATCTGTCGGCAGAGTTCACTGCCGACTGATCCGCCAGCTCCAGTGACAAGAATGTTTTTGCCCAAAGTGTTTTTACTTAATAGTGCTGGCGTCGGCGGGACGACTTTGCGGCCAATCAGATAATCGATATCCAGATTCTGCACATCGACATTGCTGAGGCCGTGTTTCTCCAACGCGTTTCTAAATGAAGGTAGTGCTCGCACAGGAATATTGAGTTTGTTTAGTCGCTTAAAAAGCTGCATTGCGTCGCTGGTATTGAGTGACGGGATTGCGACGAGAATTGTTCCTACCTTGTCCTGTTTGAGTATCTGCTTGGTTTGGGGTGCATGCGGATTCAGGACCTTGCGTTGCGAGATGAGTCGGTCGTGTAGCTCCGGGTTGTCATCCAGCCAGTATTTGGGTAAATACCTTCCACTTTTGCGTAGTAGCTGAAGCGCCTGTTGTCCGGCAAGTCCAGCGCCATAAATTGCAACTACCGTCCTGGTGTCGGGTTTGGGTTTTCGGTCCTGAATTCGGCTCCAGCATAGTCGCACGGCTGAAGTGGCAAGCAACAAGCCGAAACTGTAGGTAAGCCAGAGTGCAGCGTTGAAGTTTTGCGAGCCGATGTAATGAGCCGCGACGCACACGAGAAGGCCCGAGAACACCGCTGCGACAGTAATTCTGGGGTAGTCTGATAGTGATGCGTAACGGAGTACTTGCCCGTACATGCCGCAAAAGTGGTAGATGAACACTGTACCGACAGCTGTTGCGATGTACGCGAGGAAATTCAGGTTGGTGGAAAAATCGAGGCTTAAAAGCAATCCCGTCGATAAGAACAGAACTGCCACAGAAATCAGCGCATCTGTACTGATAATAATAGTGGTTTTGAGATGTTGTGGCAGGCTCTGAATCCTTACCAGATATTTCCTGACGCGCTGGTTTAGATCTGCGCTGCGACTTGCCTGTAAGGCAACATCCGTGTTGTCCATCAACTGCTCCAAAATAATCTCTGAGCTCTGCCGCTTTTCGAATGCAAATCAACCCGCAGCCACTTTCTGCTATGCAGTATTGGAATCGGCTTAGTTCAATTAGAATCCAGTAGGTGTGCTCGATCGCTAACGTTTTGTGT
Organism: uncultured Granulosicoccaceae bacterium; assembly: GCA_937920585.1. Classification (GTDB taxonomy): domain Bacteria; phylum Pseudomonadota; class Gammaproteobacteria; order Granulosicoccales; family Granulosicoccaceae; genus CAKZSB01. The sequence continues at coordinate 42,250 of CAKZSB010000025.1, forward strand.
CAAATGTGACACATAAAAAAATTGGGGGCATGTAATTCAGTAAGACGATTCAATTTAGTTGTACCCTGCAAAATAGCTGCAGGCTATTAGGAAATGCATCTAGATTATTTTTATCAGCAGCCAAAGTGGAATCAGTAGTAGCGAATAACCGATTATCTTCGACATGAAGATTAATCCATCGGCTACGAAAAACATGCTGGTATGGCGATGCATATTGTCCCTGCGAAGGCGACGGTATTTGTATTTCAGACGTTTAAACATATTCCATGTCCTGACGATCACCCCGAATCGGGAGTGCTATCTTACCTCAACATCTATCCCGGCGGCTAAGTGTTTTTACTTGGTTTTTTGTTTTAGTTGTTTGTCAGTTTGTTGGCATTCTGTTTCAGTTTAATGTTCAGGATGTTTACACTTGTGCGAAAGCTATTTCCGTTTCTTATCTGCTTTATTCGAATCATGTGTAACTCGATTTATTTTTTTGCCAGCCAATTCTTTAGATTTTAAGTCGATTGGGGGTCTG
>CAKZSB010000026.1 GCA_937920585.1 uncultured Granulosicoccaceae bacterium
GCAAAACTCGGTGGCGACATGATGATCAGCCGTGAGAAGGCAGTCGCAGCCGTACAGAGCGTTGCCGATGCGCTGGGGGTAACACTTGAGACCGCAGCGGAAGGAATCATCAAAATCGTTAACGAAAACATGTGCGGTGCGCTGCGCCTGGTTTCAGTTGAACAGGGTTACGACCCACGAGACTTTGCATTAATAGGATTTGGCGGCGCGGGCCCGCTGCATGCCAACGCGATCGCCAAACTGATCAATTCATGGCCGGCCATTATCCCGCCCGGACCCGGCGTTCTGTGTGCCTATGGCGATGCCACTACACGACTGCGCAATGAAGCCACACAAACCTACGTGACACGCCTGAGCGAAACCAGCGACGCTTCAGTGCAAACCATGCTGAACAATTTGCAGAATTCTGCCGCCGGTGCGCTGCTCAGTGAAGGTGTCAGCCACGCCGAGCAACAGGTCAGCTACGAAATCGACATTCGCTACGTCGGCCAGGGGATGAAGCTCACCATCACTATTCCGCCCGATGAATTTAGCCGTGAAGGCATTGCCGGTGTGGCCGCACGGTTCGATCGGGAACACGAGCAGCTGTTTACCTTCGCATTGGATGCCGAACATGAGCTGGTAGGTTTGCGCGCCGTGGTGCAAGGTGCTGAAAAACAGTTCATCGGCGAGAACCGCGGACGCGGTGATGGCAATCCGGCAGCCGCTCGCAGCCAGAGCACGAGAATTTACAGCGAGGGCAGCTGGCGCGAAGGGCATGTGTACGAGCGCGGCAAACTGAAACCCGGCGATCGCATACCCGGCCCTGCGGTGGTTACCGAAATGGACAGCACCAGCGTAATTTTGCCTGATCACACGGGCACAGTAGACGATGCCGGCAATATATTGATCTGGCCTGTCGACCATCCGCATGCCAACGTAACGTAACGTACCGTGATCGGAGAATAGCCATGCCCGCTACGATTATTGAGAGCAACGAAACCCCGTTTAACCGGATCAATGTCGACCCGATTACGCTGGACATTGTTGAAAACGCCCTGCGCAACGCACGCAACGAAATGGACGCTGTGCTGTTTCGCACCGCTATGTCACCCGGCATTCGCGAGCAACACGATGCCTTCCCGCTGATCGCCAACCAGGAGGGGAAAATGGTGGTCGGCCAGTTTGGCTCCTTTTTGCATGGCTTCATGCAGGGCTACGATGGCGAGATAGAAGACGGCGACGTTTTCATCACCAACGACCCCTACTCCTGCAACGGCGCGGTCAGCCACCTGAACGACTGGCTGCTGATGATGCCGATCTTTCACGACGGTCGATTAGTCAGCTGGGCGGCGATGTTTGGCCACATGACGGACGTTGGCGGAAAGGTGCCGGGATCATTGCCAACCGATGCAAAAATGATCTACGAAGAAGGCATCATCGTGCCGCCGACGAAGATCTATCGCGGTGGTCAGTTGATGGACGAACTGCTGAACATTCTGCTCCACAACACCCGCATGCCGGAATGGAACAAATCCGATTTTTACGCCATTATCGCCGCCTTGCGACTGGCCGAAAGGCGCGTGCGCGAGAACATTGTGCGCTTTGGCGTAGATACCTATATCTCTGCCATGCAGGATATGCTCGATCGTAACAAGCTGGCGATGGGTGCGATCATCAAGATGATCATCCCCGAGCAAAAATCCTATTTTGAAGACTGGATTGATGACGACGGCATGGGCAATGGCCCCTATAAAATTGCCTGTTCACTGTGGCGCGATGGCGATATCGCCCACTTTGACTTCACAGGCTCCGATCCACAGTCTTTTTCGTCGATAAACTTTTTGCTCAACGAAGAGATGTTCAAGATGTTCTTCGGCGCCTTCACGATCAATCTTTTCGATCCGCAAATTCTTTTTAACGACGGCTTCTACGAGCTGGTTGATGTACACATTCCTGAAGGCTGCATTTTAAAACCGAAAAAGCCGGCCGCACTGAGTTGCCGCACTCACATGCTCGGCCGTATATTCGACTTGATGGGCGGCCTGCTCGGCCAGGGTGCACCTGATGCACTTAACGCCGCCGGTTTCTCTGACAGCCCGCACTTTATGTATTCGGGTTTTGATCGCAACGGCGAGTGGTATCAGCTGTTTCAGATCGGCTTTGGCGGCATACCCGGCAGGCCCGCCGGTGACGGACCGGACGGCCATTCACTGTGGCCCGCTTTTACCAATGTGCCCAATGAATTTCTCGAAGCCTACTTTCCGCTGCGGATTCGCGAATACGCCACGATCACCGACTCCGGCGGCGCCGGCCTGCACCGCGGTGGCAACGGCATAACCATCGCCTACGAAATGCTCGAGAGCGGCGAGATTTCCATCCACGATGATCGCTGGCTCACCTACCCCTGGGGTGTCAACGGCGGCGAGCCCGGCATGCGCTCCACAAAACGGCTGGTACGCACCGATGGCAGTGAGGAAAATATTGCCTCCAAGTGCGATCGAATCGCAGTGAACCCCGGCGACATTCTCTACTTCAACACCTGGGGCGGTGGCGGCTGGGGTGACCCGCTGCAACGCCCGGCAGAACTCGTGGCAACAGACGTTGCCCGGCGGCTTGTTTCAGAACACGGCGCCAGACGCTACGGCGTGGTGATTCACAACGGCCAGCTGGCCGAGGCTGCCACCGAACAACTGCGCCGGGAAATGGCGGCCCAGCGCGGCAGCACACAATTGTTTGACCGTGGCTTTAGCAGCATCGATGAACTGAAACAGCGCTGCAAGCAGGAGACCGGTTTTGATGCACCGGTAACACCGGTTTTTCGATCTTCACAAGAGACTGCCAATTCATGAGTGATGCGCTCGACGACAATTACGCTCGCGCGCAATACCATGCACCACAACAATGGGGTGCACGACCGGCGCTGGTGCTGATCGATTTTGCGAATGCCTACTTCGATGACACCCAGCCACTGTTTGGTGGCGAGGGCTGCCAGATCGCGCTGGACAATGCCAAGCGGCTGTTACCCGTTGCACGCGCCGCTGGCGTTCCGGTGGTATTCACCGAAGTAAAGTACGTGCCGGGCGGCGCCGATGGTGGTGCCTTTTACAACAAGGTGCCAGCGCTTTCGTGTTTTGATGCGGGCCGTGAATCACAGAAGCTTGCCGGCGGCCTGGTGGTTGAGGACGGCGACCTGCTGATCACCAAACAGTACCCGAGTGCCTTTTTTGGCACCTCGCTGGCGGCAACACTGCAATGGATGAAAATTGACACACTCCTGCTCACCGGTGTCACCACTTCGGGCTGCGTGCGCGCCAGTTGTATCGATAGCATTTCAAGTGGATTTATAACGATTGTCGTATCCGACGCCGTAGGGGACCGCGCCGACGAACCTCATCAGGCGAATCTTTTTGACATGAGTGCCAAGTACGCCGATCTTTGCAATACTGATGAAGCGATCAGCTTTTTGCAGAGCACCACCACACCTGGATAGCACACCGCGAGGACCATCCAATGACGAACAAAATGACAACCACTCTGAGCACGCTGGCCGCAGGCACAGCGCTGTGCCTGACGGGCGTGGCCAGCGCCGGTATCGAAGATGCCAAAAAACTGATCGAGCAATACAGTCAGCTGCCAACCTTTGAGGCGCCCGGCCCGGCATTCGATGCCAAAGCCTGTATGGCGGACAAAAAGATGTTTGTTATTCCGCTGACCAACGCCAATCCGTTCAACGCTGCTATCAGTCAGGGTTTTGTCGATGCAGCCGAAGTGGTGGGTTTTGAGTTGCGCGACTGGGAAACACAAATGGATCCGGCGGGCTGGATTCAGGGTGTCAATACGGCGGTGGCGGAAAAATTCGATTTGATCGATATGCAAGGTGGTTTGCCACCTGAATTCATGGTGCCGCAAATTACCGAGGCACGCGCCGCCGGCCTGAAAGTAACTGCCACGCACAACTACGATGCCACGACGCAGAGCATTCCGGATTTTCTGGATTCTGCGGCTAATACCGATTATGTCACCGTCGGCAAAATTATCGCGGCATGGGCGATCGCCAAAACAGAAGGCAAGGTGAATGCGCTGGTATTGGGACCGGATGAAATCACTCCAACCGCCCCGCTGCGCGATGCCATCATGGGTTACCTTAAGGACAATTGTCCGGACTGCCAATCGAAGTACATCAATGTGCCGGTTAACGACTGGGCAACCAAAACTCAACCGGCCGTGCAAAACGCCCTGCTCGCAGATCCGTCGATTAACTATGTATTGCCGGTGTACGACTCGCTGTCACAATTTATCGTACCCGCTATTCAGATCGCAGGCTCGAGCGCGAAAATCGTCTCCTACAACGGCACACCGTTTGTGCTGGATATGATGCGCGATGGCGACATCGTGGAGATGAATGTCGGCGAGAGCCTCGGCTGGGTAGGCATGGCGGGCACCGATGCCAACATGCGCCTGTTGTGTGGTCTTGAGCCCGTCACCAAGCTCAACACACCCGCCTACATCTTCACCGATGAAAACGTCGCGACTGCCGGCAACCCGGCAACCTTCAACGACGGCTACGGTGATGTGCATATCGAAGGCTTCAAGGCGCTCTGGGGTATTAAGTGACAGCAGGATTTTCCGCTGGCGCCGGCAGCAATGCCGGCGCGCTGGAAATCCGCAACCTGAGCAAACGCTTCGACGGCGCGCTGGCACTGGACGATGTATCGCTGTCGGTTGCGCGCGGCGAGGTGCACGGCCTGCTGGGCTCGAACGGCAGCGGTAAGTCAACGCTGATAAAAGTACTGGCGGGGTTTCATACACCGCAACCGGGCGCCACCATATCGCTTTACGGCGAGCCATTATCACTGCCTGTATCCGGCCCGCAGGCGCGCCAGCGCGGGCTGGCTTTTGTGCATCAACACCTGGGATTGATCCCGTCACTTACCGTGACCGAAAATCTTTATCTGGGCAAACTGGCCACTGCTGACAACTGGAATATCAACTGGGACATCGCCCACCAACAGACACGCGATGTGTTCGCACGCTTTGCACTGACGCTGGACCCAACCGCAGAGGTGGGCAGCTTGTCGGCGGTACAACAGGCACTGCTGGCCATCATTCGCGCATTTGTCAGCGTACAGGAAGCAAGCGCTGACAACGCCGATCGGCCCGGTGTTCTGATCCTCGACGAGCCTACGCCATTCCTGCCAGCCAGTGGTGTGGACCAACTCTTTGATCTGGTTCGTCAGTGCACGAAACTGGGTGCCAGTGTGATTTTTGTCAGCCACGATATCGATGAAGTTCTGCAAATCACCGACCGCGCCACGGTACTGCGCGACGGCCAGCTGATCGACACCGTGGTGACAGCACAAACCAGCCACAGCGAATTTGTTGAACGGATTATCGGTCACCAGATCGCACCGACTAGCGCCCGCAAAACACGCACAGGCACCACAACAATCGACGTAAAGTCAGCTGCCAGCACCACGGGCCTGGGGCCCTTATCATTTTCGATTGGCGGCGGTGAAACCCTGGGGGTGACCGGCTTAATCGGCTCGGGTTTTGATGATCTGCCAGCGTTGCTTTACGGCAGCCAGTCCAATGGCAGTGGCGAGCTTCATGTCGCGGGTCGCGTCCTCAAGCTCGCCCGGCTCAACCCCGAACAGGCACTGAAGGCAGGCGTAGTTTATCTGCCCGCTGACCGGCTTGGCGAAGCCGGCGTTGGCTCATTATCAGTGGCCGATAACATGTGTCTGCCGGTGCTTGCAAAACTAAAAACCCGCCTCGGTCTGCGCCAACAGCAAGTTGACCAACACGCTTTGGATCTCGCGACAGCCGCCGGGGTAAAACCACTGGCCCCGGCACTGCCACTGGCCGCACTGTCCGGTGGCAACGCGCAAAAAGCACTCATGGCAAAGTGGCTTCAGGTGAAACCGCAACTGTTGCTGTTGAACGAGCCAACTCAAGGTGTGGATGTGGGTGCCCGGGAACAGATATGGGCGGCGCTTGCCAGCACCGCCGAGGCAGGCGCTGCCATTCTGGTAGCATCGACAGACTACGATCAGCTGGCGCAAATCTGCGATCGCGTGCTGATTTTCAGCCGCGGCCAGATAGTGGCAGAACTAACAGCTTCCGAGCTGAATAAAAAAACCATTGCAGAATATTGCTACCGATCGATGTCCCAGAGCGCATGACAGATAACCCAACACCGGGCAACACCGCCCCCAGCCAGGCGATGCAGCAATATCAGGCGCGCATTGAGCAACTGGAATCAAAGCTCAGTTCATTCGAGACATCACTCGGCAATCAGCGGGTTGCCCCCGACTGGAAAACCAACGCCGAACGCTACGGTTTACTGATCGCGTGGGTGCTGTTGATTCTGGCACTCGGCGCATTCAAACCACAGCAGATGTTTGCCTGGAACAGTTATGCCACGATGTTTGGTTCCAATGCGATGATTGTTGCGTTGACGCTGGCCTTGTTGATTCCACTGACCACCGGCGACTTTGATCTGTCTGTCGCCAGTGTCATGGGTTTGAGTTCAATGATCATCGCCGTGTTGAATGTAAAACTTGGCATGGCGATCCCGGGGGCCATTGTGCTGGCCATACTGGCGGGCTGTCTGGTCGGGGCGATCAATGCCTTTTTCATTCTGTACTTTGGCATCCACTCGCTGATTGTCACGCTCGGGACCGGCTATTTCATCAATGGCGTGATCCTGTGGATATCGGACTCCAATACGATCGCCGGTGTATCGATGGGCTTGATCAAAGCCGTCATACTGACTCGATTTTTCGGCATCCCCGTTGGTTTTTACTACGCACTGCTGTTGACCGGAATCATCTGGTACGTTTTTCAGTACACAAGCCTGGGGCGGCGTCTTTTGTTCGTTGGCCGCGGCCGCGAAGTCGCCCGGTTGTCCGGCGTCAATGTCACTCGCATGCGCGTGGGCGCTATGGTCAGCGCCGGCGCCATCGCGGCGATCGCCGGTGTCTTGTATACCGGCATGCGCGGCACCGCAGATCCATCGTCGGCACTGGCCTTTTTGCTGCCAGCCTTCGCGGCGGCCTTTCTGGGATCGACAACCATTTACCCGGGCCGCTTTAACGCACCGGGTGCTTTTGTCGCCGTATTCTTTCTATCAACCGGTATCATGGGGCTTAACTTTCTCGGCGTAGACAGCTTCGTACAAAATCTGTTTTACGGCGGCGGGCTCGTGATTGCAGTATCAATATCGCAGTTGATTCGTGGCCGCAAACCGATGGATTGATGCCTGTCACCCCGGCAGGCCAGACAATCACAACCCGATCAGTATCAGGAGATAGCAATGCGCGGTGCAGGTGGATCCAGAGGCGGAATTGGCAGTTATCTGCTGGGGCTTGCCATGATGTGCGGTGGATTTTATCTATTATTCAATTCGATCGTGGTGAGCTCGCGATTTGGCACGGGATACCGGGTGTTTAGCGTGCCCGCCTTTGGCGGGCAATATGCGATAACCAGCGGCATGCTGATGATTCCGTTCATCTTCGGCGTAGTGATGATTTTCTACAATAGTCGCAACTATTTCGGCTGGCTGTTGGCGCTGGGTTCGCTGCTGGCGTTGATCTTCGGCGTGCTGGCGTCGGTCAATTTCAGCTTCCGCAGCATGAGCGCTTTCGACCTCATCGTAATACTGGTCTTGTGTGCGGGCGGACTGGGCCTGTTTCTGCGCTCACTGCAGGAGAGACCGGCGGCAGAATGACGGCGTCGACGCAGCATTCACCCAGTTGTGCTAAGCTGCGCTCCCCGAATTCACGCCCGATTCAACATGTCTCAACTGCAGCTCAACGGCCAGATCGTCAAGCAAATCACCGATACTCTGGCGAATCATGATCCCGCCGCACAGGATCCCGGTGTCGCCTCTCAATACCTCAGCGCGATCGTCGGTTTTCTGATCGGCCAGGAAGACATGCCGCGCGAGAAGAAACGCGAAATTCTGGAAGAACTAACGGCATTTGCCGAACACGTGGCAGATGACATTGCACGGCAAAAAACCGAGACCGCCACTCGCGCGAGCCAGGAGGCCTTCGGCATATGGAAACCCGGAATGTCCTGAGCACTCGCTCCAACCGCTTCATCCTAAAGCTGGCAACAGCCCCCACATTCGTTCACTCTTAAAGGTTATTCCATGAGCCAAGCAACTGCGCGCCACATCCTCGTTGATTCTGAGGAAAAGTGCCTCGATCTCAAAAAGCAAATTGCCGATGGTGGTGATTTCGCCGCACTGGCAGCCGAACATTCCAGCTGCCCTTCCGGTAAACAGGGCGGTGATCTGGGCTCATTCGGCCCCGGTATGATGGTGGCAGAGTTCGACCAGGTGGTTTTCAACGAGGCTGTCGGTGAAGTACACGGCCCGGTTAAAACACAATTCGGATTTCATTTGCTGGAAGTGACTTCACGCACCTAGACAGATTAAATTAGCCTCTGCCGCCGACCAGCGGCAGAGTGCTATTGAGCATCGGGCTGGAATCTGAACTCAATTTGCCGCATCTCGATCTCATCGCTGGCGATCAACCCCGAAGCCGTCACCCCCAGCAAACGCACGGATTCCTCTACCGCTCGCGTTCTCGCCAGTAACATACACACGATTTCGCCAATCGCACTGGCACTCTGCAAAGCCACTGCCGGACTGTAGCTGCGGCTGACCGTGGTGAAGTCGGGATAACGCACCTTGATGGTCACTGTACCAGCGAGCAATTCTCGCTTGACGAGTGACTCACTCACTTCATTCGACAAGCGCCGCAAGATGCTTTGCATCTGCTCGATATCCGTGACATTCGAATTAAACGTGGTTTCCGATCCAATGGATTTACGCACCCGGTTTGGCGATACCGGGCGCTCGTCCAGGCCTCGCGCAAGCTGATAATAGAACGTTGCCGAACTACCCAGTAGCGCCTGCAAACCGGGCAGACTCTGGGCGCGCAGATCGGCACCTGTATGCACGCCGGCATTGCGCAATCGGGCCGCAGTCACTTTGCCGATACCATAGAAGCGCTTGATATCCAGCGCATCGATAAATCCCTGTGCTCGCTCTGGCGGGATCACGCACAGACCATCCGGTTTGTCGTAATCGGATGCTACTTTGGCGAGAAACTTGTTGTAGGACACGCCGGCTGACGCCACCAGCCCGGTGGATTGCAGGATTGACTGTTTCAGCGCCTGCGCCACGCGTGTGCCACTCGCTTCATTCATTCTGTTAGTGGTGACGTCGAGATAGGCCTCGTCCAGCGAGAGCGGCTCGATGATGCTGGTGTGACGCTGAAAGATCTCGTGAATCTCGGCAGATATGCCTCGATAGACCTCGAACCTGGGTGCGACGAATACCAACCCGGAACACTGGCGAGCGGCCTGGGCGCTGGACATCGCTGAGTGAACACCGAACTGCCGCGCCTCGTAACTGCAAGCCGCGACCACACCGCGGCTGTCGGGTCGCCCGCCCACCGCGACCGGACGCCCTCGCAATGCGGGGTTATCGCGCTGCTCAACGGACGCGTAAAACGCATCCATATCGACATGCAGAATTTTTCGTGAATGGCTCATCAATCACTTTCGAAAACACCCGGGCCCCACAGCCTCGCGCAATCCGCTTCATTCTGACGAGTGGCCGGTGATATTATCATGTGCTCGTTCCCACCGATTTTTGCAGATGAGCGCGCATAGCGATACGAGCGTAGCAGGTGACCAGCAGCCAGCCATCAATAGCCAGGCTGGAGCCGTTGAGGTAAAAGGCAACATGGTTACGATGATGTCTGTGCTGCTGCATAGTACAGACCTTCAACAGATAGAAACCTCACTCGCTGATCGCGTCAAACAGGCACCGGATTTTTTCTCCAACACGCCGGTGATCGTTGATTTCTCGCGTGTGGAAATCACTGAAACCTTCAATTTCAAAGCGCTGTTCAAACTGGTGCGCAACCAGAGCCTGATGCCGGTCGCGGTTCGCGGGGTAATCGGCGAACTCTCTGATCGATTGCAACTGGCCGGCGTCCCCATCGTTGAAACTGCCGCCAGCGAGCGCAGCGATACAACTGACAGGCAGACATCGAATTCGCGCGTTGGCAGAACCTCGTCGCTGGTGGTGGACAAGCCGGTTCGCTCGGGCCAGCAAGTGTATGCCAGAAGCGCTGATTTGATTGTGCTGACCCAAAGCAACGCCGGTGCGGAGTTGGTTGCCGATGGCAATATTCACGTGTACGGTGCGCTTCGAGGCAAAGCGCTTTGCGGTGTCACCGGCGATAGCGACGCCAGAATTTTCTGCACCACACTTGAAGCCGATCTGGTGTCGGTGGCCGGCCGCTACAAGATTCTTGAAGAAATCCCCGCTGCGGTGCGCAACAAACCCGTGCAAATTCGACTTAGTGGCGAGCAGCTACTGATCGAGCCACTTTGACGCATGACAACCACGGTCGCAGTATTATCCGGCAAGGGCGGTGTGGGGAAAACCACTGTTTGCGCGTCACTCGGATTGGGGCTTGCGCTGCAGGGCCATAAGACTGCGGTTATCGATTTCGATATCGGGCTGCGCAATCTCGATCTGGCAACCGGCTCGCACCGACGCATTCTCTATGATTTCATCAATGTGCTGGAGGGCGAAGCCGCACTCGGCGATGCGCTCATTCGCAACCGCCACTGTGACACGCTGTATTTGCTCGCCGCCTCGCAAACCCGCGACAAATCCGCACTGACAGAAGAAGGCGTGGGACGGGTGATACAGCAACTGGGCGATGCGGGATTTGAGTACATCCTGTGCGATGCACCGCCCGGCATGGAACACGCCGCAAAGCTCGCCTGCCACTTTGCCGATCAGGCTATTGTCTGTGTGACTCCGGACACCGCATCAGTCCGGGCCACTGACCGGATACTCGGCCTGCTGCAATCACACCGCATTGACAACCAGCCAGACACGCTGCACGAGTACCTGCTGATCAATCGAGTCAATCAGTTCCACCTCGATTCCGGCGCCGCGCTAACCACGGCTGCAATCCTCGAAACACTCGCGATCGATCTGTTGATCGAGGTACCGGAATGCAATCGAGTGGCTGCGGCCTGGAGCGAGGGCAAACCTGTGCTGGCCGACACCGAAAGCGCCGCGGCGGTGGCTTTACGCAACGCAGTGGCAATACTTAGCGGACAGCCGATCAAGCCGGTTGTCGGCGAGGTGAAACCGGCGGGCCTACTGGGCCGACTCAGGCGCCGATAGCGGTTTAAGCGGTTTGGTTGCCCAGAGAAAGTAGCCCGAGGTCTGCAATTCAACCGGACTCTTGTGGGTTAAACGATCATAAATGCGATCGACAAAGCGATTCACCTTATGGCCAAAACGCTTTTCGATCCTGCGCTTCCAGTAACGCTGCAAATTCAGCGCGCTCGATAAACGACCGCGCACCGGGTACAGGGTAATGTCGTCAAATTCGCGAAAGAGCCACGCGAGGCCATCTCGGGTAAAACGATAGTAATCCTGAAAGTAGAGATCCCCCGGGGCGTGATAACGAAACATAAACGGCACGTGCACGAATACCTTGCCGCCCGGTTGCAGGCAACGATACAAGGTATCGACAGCGGCTTGCGGATCGTAGACATGCTCGATTACCGACAGACACACCAGACCATCGTATTGATTATCCTGCAGATGAAACGGATCGCAGATGTCATCGATGATGTCGGGGTAATCTTCGAACTGATTTATGTCGAGCGTGGTGATTTGCTCGGCTGAGAAAATGTCAAAGAAGTCGCGCGTCGATTTGCCGATGTCGAGAATATTGGAGCAATTGCCAGCAAGCCAGCGAACGCTCTCCTCAATCAGGCCGGCATCGTTATAGGTGTAGCTTCGATCAATAGCGACCGCTCGAATCAGTTCGCGCAATCGTTGCTGACGTTGTTCAATCAGTTGCTCTGCGGCGACTTTATCCATAACTAACTAGTGTGAATTTTTGGTAAGACGCGATAGACTACTGCAGGCTGGCCTGCTGGCACAATGAAAAGCTACTTCGCTGGCACGGTGAAGGGATGGAATTTGGCTCGTCGCAGTATCCCGGACTTGCCAGGGCCGCTATAATGAAAAAAGGGCGCCGAGGGACGCCCATAAGATTTCACGCACATTTATTTTTATTGGTATTACCAGTCGTGGCGAAACATCACGCCACCTTCCATCGTCATATCCCGACCCGCTAAATCGGGATCGACGGAAGCCATTTCCAGCCTGACTCTAGTACGTTCACTAAAGTTGTGCTGGAATCCGAGTGACAAGCCTTGCGGCGTGTTACCCGTCTCGCTGTTTTCACTTGTGGTGAAAATAGCGATGAAATCGTTGGGCCCTCGCGTAAGCGACGCCCTGAGTTTTATGCCTGATCGCTCATCGACCCCGGCACTGAATCCTTCGTCGTCAGCGATCGCGGCGGACAGTGAGACTTCGTCGTTCGTGTAGCTCACTCGCGCCCCTGCAATCACCCCTCCGTCCAGATATCCGGAGCCGCCACCGACTCGGGAAATCAGCGCGCCCTGAAAACCAAGGTCGCCTACCTGATACCCCACCGCGATCTGAAACTCGTCGATCACAGCGTCGTTCCTGCCAGCATCCTCTGGCTCCAACACCGCGTCGGCCTCGAATGACACGCCGCGATAGTTGCCTGCAAACTTCAGCGTTCGTCCATTGCGCTCCGTGCCGCTGTGCCATGCTCCCTCGTCGACCACGTTCATGTGTTCGCCGCCTACAAATCCGTTCCACGCTGACCACTGCGACCCGATCGACACTGATCCAAACGCTCCTGATAACCCGACGAACCCAAGTCTGGTCCCGGGGCTCGAATCCTGAACCGAGGCGTCTGCGCCCCACTCCCAGCGTCCGAAAACCACAAGCCCCGAATTCAGGACTTCGCTTCCCTGCAATCCGAATCTGGAGTTGACGTCTTCGATGCGTACATCGTCTGACGACTCGCTGTCGCTGTGTACAACCGCCTGACGCAAAGATCCGTAAACCCGTACCTCTGCGTACAATGGCCCTGCTACTACCCCGAAACCCAAACCGAGCGCGACCAGTGCGCAGGCTTTGCTGGCTCTCGAAGTGTCCTGTTTCATTAATGTGTAATATTTCTGAAACGATGGAGCTACTTTATAAAAATATTTTGTTTTTTACAACAACTATTTCATTGACAATCGGAAAGTGTAGGGAATAAACAACAAGAAGGAATACTCCCCCTCTCGACTGTTGTGCAATTAGAACATATTTAGCGGCACCCTGGTGCAAAACTCACACGAAGGCAATGCAGCGACCTCGTTGTACTTTGTAATCGGCACCGCTACATTAAAGTCTTTCTGCCGGAATCCGAGTCACCCATGACGGTTCAACAAATAATCACCGACAAACTGGCGCAAAACCTCGCCCCGCACCATCTGAGCGTTGAGAACGAGAGCCATATGCACAACGTGCCCGCCGGCTCGGAATCGCATTTCCGGGTGGTGGTGGTAAGCGAGCAGTTCGACAAACTCGCTTTAATTGCTCGTCATCGGGCAGTCAACAAGGTACTGGCCGATGAACTGGCGGGCCCCGTTCACGCTCTGGCGCTGCACACCTATACCGCCACTGAGTGGAGCGCTCGTGGCGAGCAGGCCAATGTTTCACCGGACTGCCACGGCGGTTCCGGGCGCTAACCTGCCAAACTAGTCCACCCGGGCTAGGACGCCGGTGAGATGTCCGGCATGCGGCTGCTCAGGCGGGTGGTGCGGCCATTTTCAAGGCGCCATTCGACCACGGTGGTGTTGTACAGCACGTTCTTGACGTACTTGCGGGTTTCATCAAAGGGGATGGATTCAACCCAGACGTCGGCGGGCAACACCTGCGCGCCGAGCCAGTTGCGAACGCGATGCGGGCCTGCATTGTAGGCGGCCATCGCCAATACGGTGTTGTCCCCGAATCGATCGAGCACGTACTCCAGGTATTTGCTGCCGAGCTGGATATTGATGCGATGGTCGATCAATCTCCAGCGCGGTACTTTCAGCCCGAGCTTGCCCGCCATCTCACGCGCCGTGGCCGGCATCAGCTGCATCAGGCCAATGGCGCCGGCCGATGATCGGATATCGGCGATAAAGGCACTCTCCTGCCGAATCAGCCCGTAGACAAGCGCTTGCTCCAGTGAGTAACTTTGAGCCGCCGATTGAATCTCGGCACGATACGGCGTTGGAAACAGTGCCTCCAGCGCTGTGGGCTGCCCGGCCCTGCGCATCGCATGCAGCGCTCGATCGGACCATCCAACCGACGTGGCGATGTCGGATGCGGCAAGCCAGACTTCGGCAGATGCATCTTTGAAGAATGCGTTCCAGAGACGCCGCCCTTCCCAGCCAGTGCCGACCAGGAAAAATTCAATCGCCTGTTCTAGCTCAGGCGCCTGCAACAACTGCTGACGAAGCTCTTTGCTCGCGGCAGGCTGGCTGGCCAGCAGCTGATAGGGCGAACCAATTTGGTCGGCAGCGAGAAAACCGTGGTATTCGACCAGTTGCGCCAACGCTGAAAACTCCCGGTGTGCCGCGGCACTGAATCCCAGCCTTTCAAGTGCGCGAGCACGCCAGTAACGCCAGCGACTGGAGTTTTGCTCTTCCGGTGTGAGCTGATCGAGCATGGCGAGCGAGCGCTGCCAGTCGCCACTGCGCAGCGCAAGCCGGACACGCCAGAAACGCACTGCCTGATCGGGATCAACCGCTGCAAGCATTCGCGCGGCGTCAGGGTGATTATTTTTCGCGGCACGAACGGCGTAGCTTCGCAAAGTGGTTTGCACATCGGCGTTTGAGATTCCGTGCGCACTGCCATGCGCCAGCCAATACTCAAACGCAGCAGACAGATCACTTCTCGCCCAAAGTGAAAGCAAATCGGGAAGGATCTTTCGATCCAGTTCATCCGCCGCTTCCGGCATTGCGGGCAGTGCTTTGGCAGGATTGCTGCGCGCTTCGATCCACTGTTCCAGTCTGCCGCGATCACGCCGACTGAAATAGGGGTACATGGCGCGGACCTCTTCGTACAGGCCACGGCGAATCAAGCCACGGCTGCGCTGCCACAATGCCCGCACCGGGATAGGTGAAAGATCGATTAATTTGTCGAAGGCCTGCTTGCAGGTGCCTTCGTGAATTTTCGGTTTCGTCCAGACATCGGCAGCTGTTTGATCGAATTTTCGAATCAGCTTGCTGGATACGCGAGCGTAAAGATCGTCGCATGGGTGATCGGGTGCATTGTCAACTTTCAACAGGCGGGGATAATCGCTCCACCGCTCGAGCCGTGCAGCCCTGCTTTTCAAAACCCCGTACAGGCGCCGCTGCAACCGAGGGTCTTGCCATCGATCATGATAGCGCTCAACCGCCTTTAAAAATTTGAATGGATCATCGTGCGATTTAATTCTTTGGCGCAGCAACAAATACTCAAAGAAATACTGCAACGGATAACCATCCAGTTCTGCACGGCGACTGGAGACTGCGACAAGCTGATCGTGCTCGACGGCTTTTGTCAGTTCAAGATAGACGGCCCGCTGTGCTTTGTATTTTTGTAACTGAGGGGCCTGTGAATCCATCCCCGATACAGGCTGTATTGAAAAAAAAAGTATTGGCAAAAACAGCCCGATACCTTTGAGCAGACCGACTCCGAGTCTGGTGCGCAATTGTTTTCCATCTCTCATGAGATGTAATTTTCCCTAGGTTCGCTGCCTGATACCTGCCATACGACGCAATCCAGCCACACTGCCACTGTCACCTACCTGCAATTCTGAGCGCCACAAGCTTAATGGATTTTCATGTCGATCGATTATTTATATTATGATTTTTATTTTCGATAGATGGCGGTTTCCCATCCATCGCACAGAGATTAAAACGTGTTGCAAACAGAACCTGCCGTTGCACCCATTGTCGATATTGGCGTCAACCTTACGCACGAGTCTTTTAAATCAGATTTTGCTTTGGTAGTGGAAAGAGCAACGGCTGCAAACATCAGGCATATGGTTGTCACAGGTTCTGATCTTGCCAGCAGTGGTGCAGCGGCCCAATTGAGCAATCTACAACCCGAGCGCTTTAGTGCAACTGCAGGAATCCACCCACACTACGCAAATCAGTTCGACGATGCTGCAGGCGCGTCAATTCTGGAACTGGCAAAGGAATCACGTGTGTGCGCAATTGGAGAAACCGGGCTGGATTTTTTTCGAGATATTTGTCCGCGTGACACTCAGGAGAGAAGCTTCGTTCGCCAGATTGAAATTGCCTCAGGCACAGGCCTGCCAATGTTCCTGCATCAGCGCGAGGCGCACGATCGATTCACAGGCATCCTGAAAGAACATCGCGCCTCACTGAACGATGTGGTTGTCCACTGTTTTACCGACACCGCCGAGGCATTGGAGGATTACCTGGAGCTGGATTGTCACATCGGCATCACCGGCTGGATCTGCGATGAGCGGCGCGGCCGGCATCTGCTCGATTGCGTGCGCAGCATTCCAGCCGATCGACTAATGATAGAAACCGACGCCCCTTACCTGATACCAAGAACTTTGAAACCCAGGCCCGCGACACGCCGCAACGAGCCGTGCACGCTACCTTGTGTGCTGCGCACTGTAGCCAGTGCGAGAGGGGAAACCGAACAGCAAGTCGCACAAACTACCACTGCGAATGCGCGGCGCTTTTTTTCGATCGACGGGTAATTTCCGCCCGAGTGCCTTCAGGCTTCTTTTCTCGCCATGGCAACGGTGTAGGTGGCGCCCTGCTTGAGCTTGCTGTAATTGCCAAATATATCGACAAAGGCCCGCTTGATAAACCGACGCAATCCGGTGATCGTGACGATATAAAAATGCCCGCCGACGGCCATATGATCCCAGGCATCCTGGAACATAATGTAGTACAGCTCTTTGCCCGACTTGGCCGGCAGATTGCTGACTACTACATCAAACTGGTCAGCCTCGACCTGTGCCAGGCCGTTGCTCAACAGGACTTCCACGTTGGCGAGCCCGTTCGCATCGGCATTTTTTCGGCAGTATTCTACGGCGACAAAGTCCTTGTCGATGAGTGTTGCAGACCCCTGGCTGGCCTGTGCCGCCAGCGGCAAACCCAGTGCGCCGTATCCACATCCGATGTCCAGCACTCGGTCAGACGGGCGAACAATTGCATACTGGAGTAGCATCTGCGTACCCTCATCTATGCCGCGTGGAGAGAAAAGGCCCCATGTGGTGCAAAACCTGAGAGAATGACCGCTCAACACTGCGGTAAACTCCTGATCCTGCCTCATGCGCGCTAACGACTCCCGACTGAAGGTACCATTTGCGCTCATACCGGCGATGCCTCGGCCAATTGGCCGCCTGCGGAGCGCGGGTCAGGGCAAGTCCGCCGTGAGCAAGCACGATTGCCCGCTATGGCCGGAATCGGCGTGTACAAGATAATATGGGTTTCCAACGGAATGGGAATCTCATCAGTGGATCGATGGCGCGGGGCGGCATCGGCACGAAATTGTCACGGAAGATGCGCGTGGCACGGATATTCGCGCGAACAGTGGACAGACATGCAGAATTCTACAGCTAAAAATTCCCCCAGGAGCCTTAAATGCGCTTGATTTTGTTGGGTGGACCAGGTGCCGGCAAAGGCACCCAGTCCAGCTACATCACCGAGAAGTATGCCATTCCACAAGTTTCAACAGGCGATATGCTCAGGGCGGCTGCGCAGGAAGGCAGCGAGGTGGGAAAGCAGGCAAAAATTCTGATGGATGCCGGTGATCTGGTACCGGACGCCATGATTATCGAACTGGTGAAAGAACGCATCAACCGGCCCGACTGCAAAAAGGGCTTTCTGCTCGACGGATTCCCCCGCACGATCGCCCAGGCCACCGCACTGCGGGAATCGAATATTCGCATCGATGCAGTCGTTGAACTGGCGGTGGATGACGAAGAGATTGTTAAACGAATCAGTGGCAGACGATCTCACCCGCCTTCAGGTCGCACCTACCACACGCTGTACAAGCCGCCCAAAGTAGAGGGCATCGACGACAAGACCGGGGAGCCCCTGGTGCAACGCGTAGATGATCAGGAGGATACGGTGCGGCGGCGTCTGGCGGTATACCACGAGATGACGGCACCGCTAATTGGTTACTACAGCGCCTGGGCCGAAGAGGGTGACCCAGCGGCGCCGGCATTCTTTACCGTCTTTGGCATCGGTACGGTTGAGCAGATTCGCGACAAGATTTTCGCTGAGCTGGAACCGCTCTATTCGCCGTCCTGCAACTAAAAAGCCCGCCTGAGGCGGGCTGAAGACAACGACCGAGGCCCGTTTGGCCTCGGCTCAGCTGTCGGTCAGTGAAGTTTGACGTTCAGCGCTTTGAGCGTCTCCATGGTTAAGCCACCGCGCGCTAGCTCATTGGCACGCTGGTAGTCCTCGACGGCCGACAGGGTGGCACTTCCGAGCACTCCATCGATATCACCGGGGTTGTGGCCCTTGCTGGATAGTGCCTGCTGCAATGACGCAATCACGTCTCGCGTGACGTTGGTCTCGCACAGAATCGGCTGCCAGCTCAGGCGCTCGTTAGACACCTTCACTCGCTTGCTGACCGTTTGGTATTCAGCCGGAACGCTGACCCGGGTCTCGCGAGCTGGCTCGATCATCTTGCGGACTCGAACCGCCTCGTAGTCAGCCTCTATGGCGATTTTCTCGACTTTAGCCGGTTTGTCCAGCACTTGCTTGCGAATGGTCTTGGACACCGCGGGCACTTCAACCTGCCGGGTTGAGGCGGGTGTTTTGATCACTGAACGGCTGATCGTCTTGTAGGTAGCCGGCTCCACCACCAGACACAAAATTTCGCCGGTAATATTGTCGATGCGCTCAATCGGGCCCCTACCCTTTTTCCACGTCGTTTGCTCGGGTCTGTCCAGCACACGCTCAGAAACGGTTTCGTACTCGGCGGGCACAACCACAAGCCGGGTCGTGGCGGGCTCGACGACGATATCCTCCTCTACCCAACGATAGGTGGCAGGCACGACTTCATAGCGTTCGGCCGCTTCCTTCACCAATACCTGCTCTTCGACCCAGTCGTACTTGGCGGGCAGGACACTGATCTTTTCGCTGGCCTCGCGTTTAAGCACTTTTTCGCTGACAACATCATACTTTGCCGGCACCAGCACCTTGGCATAACACTCGCCGGGCTGGGCATTGGGTGGATAGAGACTTAGATCATTTTTCTCGACATCCTGTTGCGATTCTGCCGCCCCGGTAGCGAACAAACAAAAGGCAAACGACGCGCAAAATAGTTGCAGTTTCTTAGTTGCCATATCAAACATTTCTCTTATAAAAAAATCTGGTGCCAGCGTTTGGCAAAAGAAAAACCCGGAAGAACGGCGAGATGCTGTCGACCGGTTCACGGCATTATGTGCAATTCTGTCCGAATTGTCACTATTGATACACTTTTTTTCAACTAATTAACGATTCAACCATTGAGTAACGAATCTGACTGGCGTTTTACCGCAAAGCTTGCCGCGTCGACCAGGCTGCCATCCTCATTCATTTCCGGGTACGCCACGCCGTGCCGGTCGCACCACTCGGCCTCTTTTGGCCGATACCATCGAAACAATGTGTTGGCATAGGTCTGCTCGTCGAGCTGCACCTGGCCATAACGGCCTGCCTGCTCGCGTTGGCGCTGCGCCTCGAGCAACACGACCGCCGCCGCCACCGACACGTTGTAGGACTCGACCATTCCCATCATGGGAATCACGACATGATCATCAGCCAGTTCCGCAGCCAGCGAACTGACACCAAATTTCTCTGCCCCGAACAGAACGGCCGTTTTTTCGCAATAATTCACTTCGCGAAAGTTTCGGGATCGCGGGCTTTTATGGACGGCAACCACACGAAAGTGATCTCGCTTCAGTTCGTGCAGCGCCGTTTCAACGTGATCGTGCAGCGCAATGTTAACCCACTTGTCACTGCCCATTGCGATTCCGCTGCGAGCGCGAAACGCCTCATCCTGCTGCATCACGGCATGCAGGTTGAATACGCCGGTTGCATCGCAGGTGCGTAGAATTGCAGAGACATTGTGCGGCTTATGCACATTGTCGGTGACGACGGTTAAATCGGGCTGGCGACGATCCAGACAGGCGCGCAGCTTTTGCAATCGCGCTTCGGTCAAGTGACTGGTCGTCCGGACTGGTAACCCACCGCACGCAACAGCGCCTGGTGAGTCTCCTCTGGCCGTTCGAGCATTATCATATGCCCGCAGTCTTTCAATACCACACGTTCGCCACGGGGAAATTTCTCCAGCAAGTCACTGGCAGCACCGGGCGGTGTCATCATGTCGCGCTCACCCAGCAACAGGGTGGCTGGACAGGCAACGGCCGCTGCGGCATCGAGGCCATTCTCGTACTGATGGCAGGCATTGAGATCGGTATACATGGCATCGTCTGCAGCCTGTTCCATCAGTCGCTCGACGATATTCTGCACCGAAACACCCGCGACGGGGTTGCACCCGAGTTGCGAACTGAAGCTGTGGCCGAACAATGAGATCATGTCGACTGACGCATGCTCATTGTTCTGCGCGGCATCCAGCAGCGGCTTGCCGACACGCATCGGAAAACAACTACCTATCATGACAAGGCTATGTGTGCCGGCCAGTTGAGAGGCTGCCTCGAGCGCGATGAGCGACCCCATGCTATGACCAACGAAAGACACTGACTCAAGCTGCATCTGCTCGACCACCTCGAGCACACAGCCTGCCGCTGCCTCGATCGTTGTCAATGGCTTGCCTGCGGAGTAGCCATGGCCAGGCAAGTCCAGTGACGCTACGTTATAGCCAGCCTTGGCGTAAAAGCGCGCAAACAGAGTCCAGATGGTGTGATCCATCGCAGCGCCGTGAATGAACACGATGGACGGGGCGTTTTTACGCAACGCCTCGCCAGCGGTGTAGGCATAGACTTCTCGATCCGCAATCGCCACCTGCATTATTTCACTCCCTTTTGCGAGGCTTTCAGGGCGCGCCCAAGATCATCGATCAGATCGCGTTGATCTTCCAGCCCGATGGACAATCTCACCAGTCCCTCCGAAATGCCTGCTGCGGCAAGCGCCTCTGCATCCATGCGGCTGTGGGTTGTGCTCGCCGGGTGAATCACCAGCGATTTGGCGTCACCGACGTTGGCCAGATGCGAGAAAAGATCGAGTCGATCGATAAACCGACGGCCCGCGTCTCGCCCGCCCTTGAGTTCGAAACTGAACACTGCGGTGGTGCCGCGAGGCAATAGCTCCTTCGCCAGTTCGCAGTCCGGGTGTTCGGCAAGTTCGGGGTAGGTCACTTTTTCAACGGCATCGCTGTCAGCCAGAAACGCCACCACAGCGCGGGCGTTACTGATGTGGCGATCCATTCGCAACGACAGTGTCTCGCACCCCTGCAACAGATAAAATGCATTGGCCGGACTCATCGCGGCACCAAAGTCCCGCAGTCCCTCCTTGCGAGCCCGGGTGACGAAAGCTGCGGGGCCGAATTCCTCGACAAAATTCATTCCGTGAAAACCTTCATACGACTGCGCAAGTTGCGGAAATTTGTCGGTGCCGGCCCAGTCGAACTGACCCGAATCAATCACGCAACCGCCGACCGCGATCCCGTGCCCGCCGACAAATTTCGTCAGCGAATGCACAACGATATCCGCACCGTGTTTGAACGGCTGGATCAAACAGGGCGGCGTAAGCGTGGAATCGATCATCAGCGGCAGACCGTGCTCGTGGCTAATGGCAGCAATCTCGGGCACGTTCAAAACCTCACAACCGGGATTGGCGACAATCTCGCCGAACACCAAACGCGTGTTATCGCGTATCGCCGCGCGAAACGACTCGGGATCCTGCGGATCGACAAAGGTTGTTTCGATGCCAAACCGCGGCAGCGTGTAGGCGAGCAAATTGTGCGTACCACCGTACAGCGCGCGTGACGCAACGATGTGCGAGCCGGCGTCGAGCAGTGTCATGATGGCCAGATGAATCGCGGCCATGCCGCTGGCGGTAGCAACCCCGCCAACGCCTCCTTCAAGTGCCGCCATACGCTCTTCAAGCACAGCGACGGTAGGGTTGGATATGCGCGAGTAGACGTGTCCCGCTCGACCTACATTAAAGAGCGACGCCGCATGCTCGCTGTCGTTAAAAACAAACGATGTGCTCTGAAACAATGGCGTGGCACGAGAGCCGGTCGTGGGGTCAGGCTGCTGACCAGCATGCAGCATGAGGGTGTCGAACCCGATGTGTCTCGGCATGATTACTTGTTCCGTCTGAGGTGATCGGAAGTCTACCAGATCGATCTGGCCATGCTTCGTCGGCGCTGGTGGACGATCCCGCTTTGGACTAGAATTCGCGCACTGATTCACAGCCGAAAATCGAGACGATGAAATGAACGCAGATATCAAAAAAGTAGCCGTTATCGGTGCCGGCACTATGGGTGCCGGTATCGCGGGCCTGGCGGCCACAAAGGGATGCGATGTCATTCTGCTCGATCTGGATGCCGCCGCACCCGTGGCCGCCATTGAGCGATTGCAGGCCGGCAAACGACCGGTCATTACTGCCGAGCATGCAGCCCGAATAACGCCCGGCTCGATAGACGCCGATCTGGCAAAGCTCGCTGACAGCGACTGGATCTGTGAAGCGATCGTCGAAGACTTGCAAATCAAACGCGATCTTTTCGAGCGGCTTGAGAAAATACGCAGTGACGGCTCGATACTGACCACCAATACATCAGGTATTCCACTGCGCGATATCTACGCCGGCATGCCCGAACGATTGCAACAGGACATCGCTGTTACGCATTTTTTCAACCCGGTGCACATCATGAAACTGGTTGAACTGGTGCCCGGGACGCAGACATCAGACACCGTGATGCAAAGACTCAATACCTTTCTGGCAGCCGACTTGGAAAAGGGCGTGGTCAACGCCAAAGACACGGTCAACTTTATCGGCAATCGCATCGGTTGTTTCTGGATGCTGGCCGGGCTGCACAAAGCAGCCGATGCCGGCATCAGCATGGAGACCGTTGACGCATTGATGGCAAAACCCATCGGCCTGCCGCCGACCGGCCTGTACGGTCTGATCGATCTTATCGGCCTGGATGTAATGGATCTGGTAGCGAAGAACCTGGCAGCCAATTTACCTGCATCGGACCCGGGACTGGCATTTGCATCCCTGCCCGCCACCGAGGCCGCCATGCACGCCAAGGGCCAGCTCGGCCGAAAAACCGGTGGCGGTTTTTACAAAATGACGCGCACCGACGATGGCGGAAAGTTCATGGAGACATTCGATCTTAAGCAAACCGACTGGCGACCAATGGAGCCTGCAACACTTGCCGAAGCCCATCAGGCGATTGAAACCATGCTGTTTAGCGATGACGCCGAAGGTCGATTCGCATGGGATCTGATGAGTGCCACGCTTAGCTATAGCAGTGCGCTGATACCCGAAATTTCCGATGATATCGTCAATGTCGATCGCGCCATGAAGTGGGGGTTTAATTGGGCACAGGGCCCGTTTGAATTGCTCGACAGCATTGGACCGGTTCAGTTCGCTGAGAAAGTGGCCGCCACCGGTGGCACGGTCGATGGCATGTTGAAAGTGTTAACTGACAATGGCCACAGCAGCTTCTATCGAAATAACGGCACGGAATTCCTGACCTTGGATGGGAACTATGCGAAGGTGGCGAGTTAAAAATCCGCTGATAACAGGGCAGCAGAAAACGCTGCCCTGTTTTTTAATTTCACTAACCGGATTCTTCGGATCTGGCCTGGCGCAGTAAATTGTACAAACCGTTCAGCACATCGCTGCGGTAAATTATGCCGGACAACTCCACCTTTCCTTCTATCGTTGTGGTGACCGGCGCGTAGTTACTATTGAGCTGATCAAGTGTTTCAAGTGCTGCAGATAATCGTGTGCTTGCGGGCACTGCGTGCTCTTTGCCATGCATGATGGAATCACATCGAGCCTCCCGCCCGGCTGTCGCCGCACCGGCAACGAGTACGTCAGTCGACAGGCTGCCGACAAAATTGCCTTGCGGATCGCAAACAATGGCAATGAAACATCGTTTGTCCACCATCAGGCGCTCCACGTCATGAATCGGTGAATCGGCCTGTACCGATACATAGCTCTGCAGCACCAGCTCATCGATCGTACTGGTGCGCAACAGACTTTGGTCGCGACCAGTATTGATATTCAGCGAGCGGCTCGACAGTTGCCATCGAAAGAACGAACCATGCGGAAACAATTGCATCAGGGTGCTCGCCATCGCTGCGGCCAGCATGACCGCGATCACCAGGTCGTAGTCGAGTGTCAGTTCGAACACGATCAGCAGTGTGGAGATAGGTGCACCGAGCATGGCGGCCGCCACGGCTGCCATTCCCACGACGGAATAGACTCCCTGGCTGGAGAGTGCGTTGGGCATGACAACTTCCAGCAGAACCCAAAAAGAACCGCCCAGCATGGCGCCAATAAACAGTGACGGACTAAACACCCCGCCCGCCATTCCGCTGCTCAGCGCGAGGGCGCTACACGCCCACTTTAGCAGCAACAGAACAAACAATAGTTTGACGGGCAATTCCTGGCTCAATGCCTGCGAGGTTCCCTCGTAGCCAACCCCCAGTATCAACGGGTACTGAAATGCAGCAAGGCCGATAACCAATCCTGCCAGCGCCGGTCGCACCAGTACCGGCAGGTTTGAGTACTCCCAGAATTGTCGCAGCATGATAACCAGGTAAATGAACGCCTGCACAAAAGCCGCTGCCACAAGCCCCAGCAACGCGAATAGTGGCATTTCCCAAAGTGATCCAATGGCATAGTCGGGCAATGCAAATTCCGGCGAATTGCCATACATGTTATGGCGTACGATCACCGCCCCCATTGCCGCGATGACAACCGGTGCAAACACCCGCAGCGCATAGTAGCCAACGATCACTTCCAGCGCGAAGATCACCCCTGCTATCGGTGTGTTGAATGATGCAGTAACCGCAGCGGCTGCGGCACACCCCAGTAGTGTCAACGACTGGGTTCGATCGAGCCGCATTACCTCCGCCACCCATGAAGTCAGCGATGCACCAATGTGAACAGCCGGCCCCTCACGCCCCAGCGGCGCACCGGAGCCAAGAGAAATTCCAGTGGCAAGTGCCGCAACGAACCCCGAACGGACGTCCATCTTCCCCGCACGCAGCGCACTGGCTTCCATTACATCGGCAATACCATGTATCCGGTTACCTGGCAGGAAGTGCAGCAGCGCGCCAACCATTACACCACCCACTACAGGCGCCAGAATCAGGTACCGCCAATGACCAAACTCAGCGCTATCGAACAGTACTACGCGCTCGATCATCAGAATGAATTCTATTAATACAACCGTGCTGAATCCAACCACAACACCGATCGCGAGTGCGAGGAGAAAAAAACCGATGCGTTGTTGAAAAAAGTGACGCATGATTAATAGTGACAGATGACCATCAGGTGTTCGTGTGTAGACAGTGTTTCGAATGCAATTGGCTGGCCGAAAGAAAACCCGCTGAAATTCTGACACCCGACAGCGGCAATACGCGCGCCGAATGCAGCCAGGCTGCACTCATGCGCGCTGGATTGAGCTAACGCTGCTTCAATAAGTCTCTTATTTCCGACAGTAGCTCGACCTCACGTCTGGGCTTGTCGTCGTCAGCCTCGCCGGAGCGCATTCGATTCACCAGTTTTATCACGACAAATATGGCGAGTGACACTATCAGGAAGCTGATAAGGGTGTTGCCAAAACTACCCAGATTCAGCGTAACCGCGCCAGCTGACTTTGCTGCAGCCAATGACGCATAGGGTGCCGCCTGCGCGCCCTCTTTGAGGACGATAAACACATTACTGAAATCGACGCCGCCCAGTAGTAATCCGACCGGCGGCATAATGATGTCTTCAACCAGGCTACTGACGACAGTGCCTACTGCCGCACCAATAACGATTCCAACGGCCATATCGACGACATTACCGCCGAGTACGAACTTTTTGAACTCTTCGAACATGGAGCTTCACCTGCAATTGAGGAAATTGCATGATAGCAAACCCGACGTAACAAACAGGAATACCAGAGCCGCTCACGCCTGCCTGAGTTGCAGGGTATCCCCCTGACATTGCGCCAGGAGGATAGGCTGTGCGTTGTTAGCTGCCCGCTGCAGCCGGTTGCACAGGCTTTTTCTCGCCAGCGGCGGGCGACGCTTTCGCAGTGGTCGCTGACGGCTTCGAAGTCAACGAAATCAGGGCGCGATTGCGATCGAGAATTTTGTTGCCAATTCCCTTGACCTTGGTGAGGTCGTCGATACTGGTGAAGTTGCCATTGGCCTTGCGATACTCAACGATCGCAACAGCCTTTGACTGACCAATACCAGAGAGATTCTCGGCAATGGCAGCCGCATCGGCTTTGTTGATGTTGATCAACTCGCCGGCGCTGGCAAAAGGGGAAAGTAAAACGAGGAAGGAAGCAACAAGAATACTACGTACTAAATGGAACATCTAATTTCTCCAACTACTAAATTACACCTGGCAGAATGACTCAGGCAGCTTCAGGCTAGCATGCAGTTCTCTCTGTTTTAATGATGGATATCACATTTGCACGGCAAAGTGACGAACTGTCGCTCTGCAATCCAGTGCCTGCGTCTATAACAACGTGTTCGGCAACCACTGTGCCGCACAGATGTTTATGCGGTCAGGCTGACGGAATCGATTTCCATTACCGGCAGACGAATTTCTATCGTGGTGCCTGTGCCCTCCACACTGCTGGCGGTAACCTTGCCACCGTGTTGATTGACTACTTTCGCCACCAGTGCCAGGCCAAGACCCGTTCCGGCATACTGCTTCTGCGCCTGTGGATCTCTGTGAAAACGCTCAAACAGCATACCTATTCTGGCCGCCGGAATGCCTATCCCCTGATCCGAGACTCGGGTGACAACTTCATCTCCTCCCTCAAGCCGGGATGAGATTGACACCTGTGACTCTGGCCCCGAATATTTAATGGCATTGCCTACCACGTTTATAAACGCACGCTCGAGCAAACTGGCATCGGCAGAGATCCAGATTTCATCCTCGACATTTTCAAGCTTCAGAGAAATATTCTTTTGTCGCGCCTGTGGCAGCAGTTGATCAACTGTGTTCTCAACAATATTTTCGAAAAACACTGGCTGTAACTGGTCGGCTTTCAGATGTTCTGCACGAGTGACACCCAACAGATCATCAATCATTTTCAGGGTTTTGTTGATATTCCTTTCCACTTGCCCCAACGCGGCAATGGAGTCATCACTGGACTCCTCTCTGGCCTGATTAACCAGATAAAGAGATGAGATGAGTGGTGAACGCAGATCGTGAGACAGATATTCAATCAACTCTCCGCGCAATCGTTCAGCACGACGAATTTCGCTCAGATCGACAACGCTGGCTACCACCAGACGATCAGACAATTCAGCGCCGAGAACGCTGAAATCCGCTACGAGCTCTCTTGAACCCATAACCGTGTTGATTTGCCAGCTCTCGCCATCCAGCATTAACGCTTCAAACTGCCGTCGATCTATTTGATCCGGGTCCTTTTCCAGCATGAGCAGAAAATCACGCAGAGATTTGTTCACCAGGCTTTCCGCTTCGAACATACTACTGGCCATTTCATTGACTCGCATCATCTCACCCACAGCATTCCATACGAGCAGACCAGCCGGACTACCGTTAAAAATGTTGTCGTCCAACACCTTCAACTGCATGATGCGCTGGTTTTGCTTGCTCAGTCGGTCGGCATCATTCTGCAAATTCTCAATCGTACCGCCCTCCACCGGCACATCGACCATGCGCTGCACACGCGAAGCGTTATCAACGAAACGACCGAACTGCTCATTCAACGTTGACTGCCCAAAATCGAAACCGACCACCAGCTGGGTTTTGCCATCAAAACGCTTTGATCTGAAACCATCCTTTAGTGTCCAGTCGGCACTGGTGATCCGGTCGAGTTCCAACCCGTCGACATCGCCCTCAGCGAGGTGATCGTCTACCTGCAGAAACCAGCGCTTTAATCCAAGATGGCTGACCGCGCTTTGAAAAAGGTTGCTGACCGGCAGCTGCCCCGTTAAACCAATGTCATCATCATAGATGGCGAGCTTGTTCGTCTCGGAACGCAGAAAGCGACCGGCAAATTCAAGCCGATGCCAACTCCATAGCGGAAACGCCATCAACACCGGGACTACCGCCAGCAGTGGTGCAAACCAGATTCGGCCAATCTCGTAAACCAGATAGCTGATGAGGATCGGTGTTAGTGCAAACGCGATAGTGCAGAACAGGCCCCAGCGCGGCCTGAGGCGCGCGTAGATAAACAGCAACAGCGTGATTGACAGGAACACCAGCACATAGGCGGGCCAACTGCCGATCCGCTCGACCATATCGCCGCTGCGCAGCGCACTGTAGATATTGGCGTGCACTTCCACACCGGGGATCGGTTGATCGATACCGAGAATGGGCGTGGGCACTACGTCTGCCAAACCGCTTGCAGTCAAACCAAAAAAAACAACGTTATTGTTGAAGACTGTTGAATCAAAATCGTTGTTAAGTACATCGAGTGCCGGCACAACGCTAAAGGTATTCTTCGGACCGTGGAACGGTATTAAAACTTCCTTGTCACCTCGCCACTGCAGCGTGGGACCGATGTCGTTAACGACGTCACCTGGTAACGGATCGGGTGCGGTGCCCAGTACTTCCATTGCCGCCAGCGGCAAAATAGACCAGTGAGGGTGCTTGAATCCCCCCTTGAGATGAGCTCGACGGACAATACCATCGCTGTCGATCGGTAAAAACACATGACCGAGTTCACGCGCAGTTGAAGAAAAAGCGGAGATCGGCAGGCGTTCTGCCAGGTTGGGATCGGATCCGCGTCCCTCCGTAATAACAGGAAGCACCACTCGCCCGGAGGATTTAAGCGCCTCGGCAAAAGCGGTGTCCGCATCAGGATTCTGGCGATCGTGCTCCGAATACAATATATCGGTGATGATGACTTTGGCACCAGCTTCGCTGATATTGTCGATAATCTTCGCCTGATCAATCCGGGTCCACGGCCAACGGCCGTGGGCGGCGACACTTTGGGAATCGATACCAACGATTACCAGATCATCGGAAGGCTGCGACTGACCGAGCCTGACCCAGGCATCGTAAATCAGGCTGTCTACCTTCTGTGTTACCTGCGCCTGATCCATCAACAACGTTACTGCAGCAAAAAACAGACAGAATCCAAGTAAAGTCTTGTAATTTAATCTCCGCTGCCTGGATTGTTCGGACTTTACCAAGAGTACATACCGCCTAGCGATCCCTGCTCGCTGCTATCAACACGACCGGTGTGTACCGGGAGACCAGGGTTTCATCGACAAGTTGCCGGTAACGCAGGTAGATATCGCGACTGTTATCTACCGGTATGTTAAACGCCTCGCCATTACCCAGGTCATAGCTTCGGTAATCCGCAAGCACAATCTGGCCCTCATGCGTTTCTATCCGGTCAGATATTTGAATTTCGAATTGCTGCCGAGGGTCGATTCGACGTTTTTCAACCCGCAGCATATCCAGGCTCAAGCCAATTGATAAATCCAGCGGCGACAATTCGGGCGCAAGATCCACTGCAACCACTCGTTGCGTCGCCGGGTAGCCACGCAAACCATTTTCATCCACACCGCGGACACCCACCGTATAATCCCCGGCAGGAAATTCTATTGCGCTGTAGTTAAGAGAACTGCTTGTCCTTGCCAACGGTTCACCGCCACTGCCGAAGCTGAGTTCGTAACTTGCCGCGCCCGGCAATTCCAGCCACTCAATCCTGTCTTCCGGGCTGACCCGCATGTAATGAGGCAGATTGGTTATGACGGGTGGCTGAAGTAAATCGTACAGGCGGCTGACCGATTGCCCCTCACCACCTACTACACCCTTCCCACCGGGTACTGATTTTTCTGCTTCGCTACTGGAAATCAGCACCTCACCTTCCGCAACGCCGAGCGTGTTGCCAACGATGCCGTCGGTCTTCGATACGGTAAAATCAAACACCGTTCCTCGAACCACTGCAGACGCATAGGGTGTTTTTATCGTGAAGTTGGTTGGTCTTTCAAACCCGTTGCTATTAACCTTGACGGTCGCATCACCTTGCTCCGACCACAGTGTGATTTGACAGCTGCCTGCCGTGTCAGCACACTCGATCTCATCGATTCTGAAATCACTTTGCGGTTGAATATTGACTACCGACTCACTGGTGAAACTCAGACTAATGAAACCGTCTTCCGTTTTCACGCTTTCACCAATGTAGACGCGCTGACCACGCTCAAGTGGTTTACCCGCCTGCCCGCCAATCTCAAAGTAGGTGGCCTGGCCACTGAAGTAGTCGACCACTGCATAACCTCGATGCCTCAATAACGCACCTGGCACAGTAATCACCTGCCCGGGACTCAGGGCATGCGGATCAACCATATCGTTGTAGCGAGCAACTTCCTGCCACTTGTCTGTCGCGCCTGAGACACGTTCGACTATATCGATAAGGTTGTCGCCCGGCTTCACCGTGATTTTCAAATCCGGTGCTATTTCTTCTGCAAGAAGTACTGACGTGCCGATCAGCGTTATTGCTAACGCTGTAGCCGCACGCCTGAACAGCTTCGGCTTGTCGATGCCCATATCACCCCCCTTTCCGGAGTATTCCGCGTTTATCTTCTGTTTGTAATAGCGGAAGGCGCAGAGAAAGCTTGGATTATGACTGATCTGGCGTGCGCCAGATGTTAAGCATTGTGCCCTGGACCGGCACAGTGCACGAATTCACCTGATCAGACTTCAGCTCCCGGTGTATTCCTCCAGCCGATAGCCGTGCTGATAAATCGATGTCAGCTTCCATTTCTCGGTTGCGGAGAGATTGAGTTTCTTGCGCAAACGACTTGCGTGGGTGTCGACCGTACGCGTATTGAGTTCAGCGGAAGTACCCCAGACCGAAGTGAGCAGATGTTGCCGGGACAGGACTCGCCCGCGATTTCGGAACAGGAACAGTGCGAGATCATATTCTTTCTCGGTCAATCGCACTTGTTCGCCGGATACGCTGATCAGCCTGTTGCTCGTATCGAAGACATACGGGGCATATTCCAGTATTTCTGTTTCAGGCTGCGCACGCCTTGCCATGGCTCCAATTCGCGCCAGTAACTCATGCTGGCGCACCGGTTTGACGAGGTAATCGTCAGCCCCGGCCTCCAGTGCCGCGACGATATCTGCCTCTGCCTGGCGTGCAGTGATGAAAATCACCGGCACATCGCTGACCAGGCTCTGACGCAGCCATCGGAGGATTTCAACGCCAGTTGCGTCTGGCAGATTCCAGTCCAGCGTAACGATGTCGTAACTGGTTTTGCGGAAAGCCCGCTGGAAATGATCCGGTTCATGGAATACCTCACACTGATGTCCACGTTCAGTTACCCATCCGCTCACGCGATTCGCCTGATCGACATCGTCCTCAAGCATCCCTACCCGCAACACCTGTGTATCTACCGACATGTTACAACCTCCCGTTCTTCGATAACCAGTTCAACCATTGCGACCCATGCCCTTCAAGTCGAAGAGCCGAAATATCAGGCTGGTTCTGCACTGGGGTTAAAATAATGACGGCCGGCCTGGACGGTCAATATCTGTTTCAACAGCCGCCTATAATCCTGCTCACACTCATCGAAATCAATCTCGGCAGCGTTAACAATTAAAACAGGTGTATGGTCGTAGGTATGGAAAAAGTTGGTGTAGGCCTGCTGCAATCGCGCTATATAGCTACTCGCAATCGATTGTTCAGAGCTTATTCCGCGTTTTTCGATGCGTTCGTAAAGTACGTTCAGGGGCGCCTGCAAATAGATCACGAGGTCTGGCACAGGCAGATCGAATTCCAGTTCAGCACTTATTTCACTGTACAGATTAAACTCATCTTCATTTAACGTGAGCTCGGCAAACAGCCGATCCTTGTGCCACAGGAAGTCAGACACCCAACAGCGGCTGCTTTCGTCCTGTCCCAATTGCCGCAAGGCCCTGCGCCGCGACATCAGAAAATGCAGTTGGGTAGGCAGTGCGACACTGGCCGGTGAGCGATAGAATTTGTTTAGAAACGGATTCTGCGCAGCTTCTTCCTGCACCAACCCGGCCTTCAGGGATCGAGCCAGCCGTCGTGCCAGGGTTGTTTTACCCACCCCGATTGGCCCTTCTACCGCTACGTATTCAAGTTGATGCTGCACGCGTGCGCTCCTGTAAATTTCCGGGGTTCTTGCTCGGCGCCGAGTCTCACACTAAGTCCTGCGCCCAATTGCGTCAGCCTTTGTCGGCTTGCGGACGCCGGCGCCGGCGACGCGCTGCAGGACGCGATTGCTTGCGCGCCGCTTCAATGATTGCCTGCGACTCCGGACTCTCCTGCAATTCCTCCCAGCGCTTGCAGATCGACTCGAGATCCTCGCCGGCATCATTGCGCAAACACAAAAAATCATACGCTGCCCGAAAGCGTGGATTACTCAGCAAGCTGGCAGCGCGCTTGCCACGTGCCTTGAGCAAGCGTGGCTGCAAGGCCCAGATCTCGCGCATAGGCACGGAATACCGACGCGGCAGTGACGTGGCGCTAAGTTGTGTCGGGATGATTTCATCGGCGGCAAGATGCAGAGCTGCGATACTGGCTTCACCCGCTGCTTCGTGCCGCGCAGCATGTTCTACGACATCGGGCCACAGCAGCACTGCATAAATAAACGCAGGCGTTACGGGCTGCTCTTCGCGAATTCGTTTGTCGGTGTTGCGAAGCGCCAGTTCCGCCAGTGCGTGAGCATAGCCATCACCTGCGTCAAGCCGCACGGCCGTCAGTGGAAAAAGAAATTGTAATAGATCCAGTTCGCGCAACATGGCAAAGCTATCCTGCCCGTCACCCGACTGCAGTAACTTGAGCACCTCTTCGAACAAGCGAGCCGGCGGAATCTCCTTCAACAGGTGTCGATGCTCATCGATCGCCTCACGAACACTATCGTCGATGGCAAAGTCTAGTTTGGCAGCAAAACGCACCGCGCGCAGAGCCCGCACAGGATCTTCGACCACACGCTCCGATGCATTGCCGATAAATCGCAACAGGCGATTCTCGATATCAGCGCGGCCTTCATAAAAATCGACGACTGAGAAATCCGCGATGTTGTAGTACATCGCATTGACGGTGAAATCGCGTCGCACGGCATCCTCGGCCAGTGATCCGCCGAAAACGTTATCCCGCACGATGCGCCCGCTCTCGCCAGTGGCTCCGCCATCGCCATCCGAGTGATCGGCGCGAAAGGTGGCCACCTCGATAATTTCTCGCCCGAATACAACGTGGGCGAGCCTGAAGCGTCGCCCGATCAGCCGACAGTTGCGGAACAACTCTTTGACTTCTTCCGGACTGGCGTCGGTTGCGATATCAAAATCTTTCGGGTGCCGCTCAAGCAGTAAATCGCGGACACCTCCGCCCACAAGATAGCTGGCAAAGCCCGCTTCGTTGAGCCGATAAAGCACCTTTAGCGCGTTGCTACTGATCGATTTTCGCGACACACAGTGGTCGCTACGCGGTATGACAATGGGTTCTGGTAAATTGCTCAATGAACTAGTCTGAACCTGTGCCTTGCGAGATCTCGATGAGAGGGAACTGCCATTCGAAACCGACGCCCGCCCGCCCGCGTAGGTATGGTTGGCACTCTGTCGACAGGCGCTGCTGCACGAACTATAGCGCCTCTTCGTTTTCTTCGCCGGTGCGGATTCGTATCACTCGATCGATATTTTCGATGAAAATTTTGCCATCTCCGATCTTGCCGGTGCGCGCGGCGTTGGTAATGGCTTCAAGACAGGGGTCGAGCTGATCGGCAGAAACGACGGCTTCGAGCTTCACTTTGGGCAGAAAATCGATCACATACTCAGCCCCCCGATAGAGCTCGGTATGGCCTTTCTGCCGCCCGAACCCTTTGACTTCGGTGACAGTGATGCCCTTGACTCCAACCTTGGACAACGCTTCCCGTACATCTTCCAGTTTGAACGGTTTGATAATAGCAGTAATTTTTTTCATGAGATTCTACCGTGGCGCCAATTTGGCTCGCCCTGTTATCTGGCTGTGTCAAGTGCTGACGTTGATGATACTTTGTGAATGGACAAATCTGCACCTCGGTACTCGGCTTCTTCGTCGAGCCGGATTCCGACTGTAAGCTTCAACACGCCGTAGACGCCAAAGCCCGTCAACAACGCGATCGTAATGCCGGCTACTGTACCGATTAGCTGAGACAAAAGCGTAACGCCGCCAATCCCGCCCAGCGCCTCGGTGCCGAAGATGCCGGCCGCAATTCCGCCCCAGGCACCACACACGCCGTGCAATGGCCAAACGCCCAGCACGTCATCGACCCGGAGGCGATTCTGCGCAAGCATAAACAACCACACAAACAGCACACCAGCCACTGCACCGACGATCAGGGAGCCAATAGGGTGCATGATATCGGATCCGGCACACACTGCCACCAGACCGGCCAGCGGCCCGTTGTGAACAAAACCTGGATCATTTTTACCGGCGATGAGTGCCGCAAGCAGGCCGCCCACCATCGCCATCAGCGAATTCATTGCCACCAGTCCGCTGATGCCGCCCACTTCCTGCGCCGACATGACATTGAATCCAAACCAGCCGACGGTCAGGATCCAGGCACCGAGCGCCAAAAACGGAATACTGGAAGGCGGATGCGCCAGCACTACGTTTGAATCCGAAGAGTACCGGCCTTTGCGCACGCCGAGCAATATTACCGCGCCCAGTGCAATCCAGCCACCGAAGGCATGCACGACCACGGATCCAGCGAAGTCATGGAAGGGCGCACCGCCGATTCGTTCAACGATGTCCTGAAACCCCGCATTGCCATTCCAGACCAGCCCCTCGAAAAACGGGTACGCGAAGGCGACGATGATCAACGAGGCGAACAACTGCGGATAGAATCGCGCGCGCTCGGCAATTCCACCGGAAATTATCGCTGGAATCGCGGCGGCAAACGTCAGCAGAAAGAAAAATTTAACCAGTTCATAGCCATTAGACTCGGCTAGTTCAGACGCTGGCCGGAAGAAGTCGACCCCGTAGGCAATTGAGTAGCCGACGAAAAAGTAAGCCAGCGCAGACGCACCGAAATCACTGAAAATTTTGACCAGCGCGTTGACCTGGTTTTTTTCCCTGACAGTTCCCACTTCGAGAAAAGCAAAACCTGCGTGCATCCAAAGCACCAGAATGGCGCCCATCAGCACAAACAGGGTATCGGCGCCCGATTGAAGACTTTCCAAAGTGATTGTCCGCCAACGTAAAACCGCAATTGTAAAGTATTCAGCCAGGCGTGGCAGCTTTGGCTAGTGTCGATCCATACACAGCCCGAAAAAAGAATGGCTCGGGCAGACTGGATTCAACGTCAGCCGGGCAGACGAACCTCAGGCTTCGCCGCCGTCGCGCCCCTTGATCTTTTGCAATAGTCGCCGGTCGCGCTTGCTGGGCCGACCTGCGAGTTGCTCGCCACGGCTGAGCAGGCGATCGGTCTTGAGCTTACTGGCCAACTCCTCACGTTTGGCGATGCTCTCGGGTGATTCGGTGTACAGCGTGCGAGCCACCGGGGCTGGTCCGCGACGACTGCTCAGCGCCTCTATTTGAACCACGAACTCAAAAGGGCCCTTGGTAATCTCCAGAGTCTGTCCAATGCTGATATTGCGCGACGGCTTTACCCGCGCGCCATCGACATGAACGCGCCCGCCGCTGACGGCTTCGGTCGCCAGTCCGCGAGTCTTGAAAAAACGCGCCGCCCAGAGCCATTTATCGAGCCTAACCCGAGCTTCACCTGCCTCGTCAGTCATCGGACCCCGTCGGTCGAAGAAATCTCGGTTCAGTATAACCCGCGATACTGCTCCAGCCAGCGCTGCAGTGCCGGATTTTCCATTGCCGGCAGGTCATCGAGCGACGGCAGGTCGGCAGCCGTGTCAATGTCTGTGCACTCGGCGAGTACTTCATGCTCGATCGAACATCGCTGCATCGCCTGTCGGGTCTTCTCAGCGACGGTAGCTGTGCCCCAGGCAATGTCGTGAAACAGGCTATGGTGGCTGCGTTGCAGCGCCAGGGCGACATAGCCGCCATCGTTGGCAGGCACCATTACGGCCTGTGCCCCGCGATTGAGCCGAGCATCAATCTGCGCTACCAGTGCGCAATCTATCTGCGGACAATCGGCACCGATCAGCAATGGTATTTCACCGTTTCGGTGTGCGCTGTCGACCGCTGTTTCCATGCGCTCGCCTAAATCAGCACCCTGCTGAAGCTGAAATCTGCCGCCACTTATCGCGAGTAAGTGCTGGTAGTGCGGCAGTGTCGGGGATTCCGTGCCCCAAAGTTCAAGCGCGCAACAGGAGGATAATCGGTTGAACAGATCGTCGAGCATGGCCAGTTGCAACTCGTAGGCAGCGACTTCCCCCAGGCTGGGAATCAGGCGACTTTTCACCTGCCCGGGACGTGGATAGCGCGCAAACACCTGGACAACGATTGCACTGCTCATTCGGATCTATAGATCGCTGCAAGCCGTACCGGAGAGGCGCCGAAAAAATACATCAGACGCAGTCGCCACATCAGCAGTATGGTGCGCATCACGCCATGACGCTCCCAGCGACGACTGGATGTCTGAAGTTCATCAGGCAGACATATCGGCGCGCGCTCATTGCGCAAACGCCGGGAAATCTCGATATCTTCCATCAGGGGTTGTTGCGGGTAGCCTTCGATTCGATGAAACAATTCGGCACAGACAAAGATCCCCTGATCGCCGGTGGCGATTCCGGTCAAGCGGGATCGAAGGTTCATGCAAAACGCGATCATGCGAAATTTCCAGCCATCGCCGCTCAGACGAACATTGAATCGCCCCCAGCAACCCGGTGGCAATGCCTGGAGCTTTTCAACTGCCGCGGGCGGGACGAGTGAATCTGCATGGAGAAACCACAAATATTGCCCACTCGCCGCTTGCGCTCCGGCATTCATCTGTAGCGCCCGTCCGGCCATCGAGGTAACGACAAGCTCATCGACAAGGGGGGTGGCGACTGCCACCGTTTGATCGCTGCTGCCGCCATCGACAACAATCACTTCGTGCTGGCACCGCCGAGCCGCCTGCAACTGTGCCAACAAAAACTGCAGGCCCGCCGCCTCATTGAGGGCAGGGACAATGATCGATACCTTCAACGCTTTCTCAAATCCGAGCGAGCGCTACTGCGTTAACGCGCCGCCACAACTGGACCCCTGGCCTGCTGTGCAGCCGTAACAGTGGTCGGCAATAGCGATAGCATCACCGGCAATTGAATCGGCAGTGATATCTCGCAGATGACGACGTTGCAACTTGCCACCGAGTGGCATCGCCAGCATCTGGTTAAAATCGCAGTCGTAAACGTAGCCATCGTAGTCGACGCTCAGGGTGTTGGTGCACATCACGCTGGCCAGATTTTCCTGCCGGTAGGCACTTTTCAACAGGTTCATGTAGGGTTCAAACTGCCCCTTGGAAATCAGCATACTGCCAAAGCGCTGGATCGGGAGATTGGTCAGGGTGAGCAGGTTGTCGAAAGTGATGCCGAACTGCTCTTGCAGAAATTGCTTGTAGTCGCGTTCAAGCTCCTGTTGTGGCGGTGGCAACACAGCCCCCTGCGGATTGAACACGAGGTCGAGGCTCAGCTGACTGTCCGCACGCCCGTAACCCAGCGCATTGAGCTTTTGCAAACCGGTGATGCTGGCATCAAACACGCCTTTGCCGCGTTGCCGATCAACGTTGTCTTCCATGTAACACGGCAATGACGCCACGATATCCACCTCATGCGCGGCCAGGTACTCAGCGAGATCTTCCTGCCCCTCCTCTTCAAGCACGGTCAGGTTACACCGATCAATAACCCGAATGCCGCGTTTGCGCCCACCCTCTACCAGGGTTCGGAACTGGCTGTTGAGTTCAGGAGCACCGCCGGTCAGATCGAGTGTGTGGATATCCGACTGCTCAATAAAAGTGAGCACCTGGGCTGCAGTCTCGGCATCCATCATCTCGGTCCGCTTGGGCCCGGCATTGACATGGCAGTGTGTGCAGCTTTGATTGCAGTAGTACCCCACGTTAATTTGCAATATCTCGAGCTTGCGCCGTTTGATCGCGGGGAAGTCAGTCTTTTCTAGGAGTGGAAATGTCGCGTGCACCAAGTCGCCTCATCGCTTGTTATCGTGGAACCGGCCCAAAGCGAGCAGGCTTGTAAAAAACCGGACCAGTCTCCACCATCGCGGTGATGTGACGCTCCAACCCAGCAAACCACGCTGCGAGTATGCCCCAAGCCCGATCGGCTCCGGTTTTTTATTTTGTGATTCAATTGAGACAAGCCATGAACGTTTTTGTTTACCGCAGCGGCAAAAAAAACACCTGGTATCTTTACATCCTGGAGGAAGGCAATTTCGATCCGGTTCCTGAACAGCTGCTGGGAACACTTAACCCGCTTGAACTGGCATTGCAATTTGAACTGCACCCGGGCCGCACACTGGCCAGGGGCAATACCGAGCAGGTGATCGCAGACCTGCAAAGCAAAGGTTATCATTTGCAAATCGGCGATCCGCTGATCGCCGATCTGGCAGAGCGAGCCCACTAGAGGCCGTTTGCTAAGGTGTTACCTTATTACCAGACGGCCCGCTGGGGCGGAGGCTCTAGCGATTCAGTACGCTCAGGGACGATTCCTGGCTGGAAAAATAGGCGGCGAGATCGCGCATATCCTGATCAGTGAGACTGACCACCTGGCCTGCCATAATCGCGTTGTTACGCGCGCCGGATTTGTAATCACTCAGGGCGCGCAGCAAATAGCTTTCGTATTGCCCGGCCAGTATCGGATTCATCGCGATGGTGCTGTTGCCATCCGCTGCATGGCAGGTGCCGCAAAGCTTCTCTTCGGAAAGCTTTTTGCCGTTAGCCGCGTCACCGCCGGCGTTGGCAGCGCCCGATATGGCCAGAACTGCTGCCGCCAAACAGCCGCTGATTGTTAGTCTGTTTATCATGTTTGCGGCCCTATTTTAGAGAAGAGAGATAGGCGGCGATGTCGGCGATATCGTCGTCGCTCAATGACGCAGCGTTAGCGTGCATAGTGCCGTGTGATCGCTGCTTGTCGCGATAGGCTTTCAACGCCGCAATCAGGTAATCCGCGTGCTGACCACCGATTTTCGGCACATGGTATGTGGGGTAGGTATTCACATAGAGCGGTATACCGTGGCAACCGAGGCAGGTTTCCGCTTTGACTCGACCCGCTTCGGGGTCGGCCGCCTGCACAGACTGCATCCCTGTGACAAGACACAAAAAAACGCTCGCTAGCGCCAGTTTTTTCATTGAATTTACGCCATTTTCTGGTTGGTCGGTCTATCGGAGGCCATGCATCCGTTGCAATTCATGCCCCGATTCATCCTTTTGCGGGCCGCACTCCGAACATCTCGTCACGAGAATGATGCCGCGCATTTTACTGTGCAGTGCGGATTAATCATAGTCACCGCAGCGGCGGCTGGTGCCGCCACACATTTCCATCTGTCAAAGTCTGGTCAGATTTTCGGACTAGGCGGAATCACCACCGCTGAGTTCGACAATCAGTTCATTGACTCGCTGCACGAATCCGGCCGCGTCATCGAGTTGCCCGCCTTCGGCAAGTACTGCCTGATCGAGCAACAGCTGACTCCAGTCACCAAACCGGTCTTCGTCACTTTCAACATCCATTTTCTTAAGTATCGGATGCGATGGATTTATTTCCAGTGTCGGTTTGTTTTCGGGTATTTCATGGCCAGCCTGCTTCATCAGCTGCTGCATGTGCAACGCCATGTCCTGCTCGCCCAGCACGACGCAGGCGGGGGACGTGGTCAGTCGATGCGATACTTTTACGTCTGCAACTTTGTCGCCAAGCCTGGACGCAAGGCGTTCGACGAGCTTTTTGGCATCTTTTTCAACGGTTTCCTGCTTTTCCTTTTCGTCCTTGTCCTGCACCTCGCCCAGATCCAGATCACCCTTGGCGACCGATGTCAGCGACTTGCCATCGAATTCGTTGAGGTAGGACATCATCCATTCGTCAACCCGGTCATACATGACCAGCACCTCGATGCCTTTCTTGGCAAAAATTTCCAGGTGAGGGCTGTTTTTGCCGGCATTGAAGCTATCTGCCGTGATGTAGTAGATCTTGTCCTGCCCGGCCTGCATGCGAGCGATATAGGCAGACAGGCTGACATTCTGGGCTTCGGTTCCGCCATGAGTAGAGGCGAAGCGGTAGAGTCCGGCGACTTGCTCTTTGTTGGCAAAGTCCTCACCCGGCGCTTCCTTCAGGCAGCGACCGAACGCATCCCAGAAGCCCTGGTACTTTTCAGGCTCGTTGTCGGCCATATTTTCAAGCAGCGAAAGCACCTTCTTGACCGACGCGCCTCGAATGCTCTCGATGGCCTTGTTGCTCTGCAGAATTTCGCGCGATACGTTCAGTGGCAAATCGCTGGAATCGACGAGCCCGCGAACAAATCGCAGGTAGCGCGGCATCATCTTTTCCGTTTCATCCATGATGAAAACACGCTGCACGTACAGCTTTATACCGTGATGCTGGTTGTGGTCGTATAGATCGAACGGTGCTTTTTTCGGCAGATACAGCAGCGAGGTATACTCATATTTGCCCTCTACCCGATTGTGCGACCAGGCCAGCGGATCTTCCCAGTCGTGGCCGATCTGCTTGTAGAACGCTTTGTACTCGTCGTCGCTGATGTCTTTCTTGGGGCGAGTCCAGAGCGCTGAGGCGTCATTGATTTTCTCAAGTTGCGGCTCTTTCGGCTCTGCGGCGTCGTCTTTTTCGGCATCCGGATCCTCGTGGACAACCTCCAGCATCATGATCGGGAAAGTGATGTGATCAGAGTACTTCTTGATCACACTGCGCAGGCGCCAGTTGTCGGCATATTCGACGCTGTCTTCGCGCAGGTACAGGGTCACTGAGGTGCCTTTTTCGGCCTTCTCAATGGTATCCAGCTGATAGGTGCCCGTGGCTTCGCTCTCCCACCGAACCCCGGCCGAGCTTTCATCGCCTGCGCGTCGAGTCTCCAGCACGACTTTGTCAGCCACTACAAATGCCGAGTAAAAACCGACACCGAACTGGCCGATCAACTGGGCGTCCTGTTGCTGGTCCCCGGTGAGCGAATCGAGAAACTGGCGCGTACCGGATTTGGCTATTGTGCCAATGTTGCCGATCACTTCCTCGCGATTCATGCCGATGCCATTATCGCTGACGGTTACGGTCTTTGCGTCGGCGTCGAACGCGACAGTGATGGCGAGCTCCGCGCCGCCTTCGTTCAGCGCGTCATCGGCAACCGCCTCAAAGCGCAATTTGTCACAGGCATCCGACGCATTGGAAATCAGCTCGCGAAGGAATATCTCCTTGTTCGAATACAGTGAGTGGATCATCAGCTTCAGCAGCTGATTGACCTCGGCCTGAAACTCCATTTTTTCGCCGGTAGCTTCTGTCATTTTTTCATGAACCCGTATATCGAAATGAATTTACTGGATCCCGGTCGCGGACCGCTGATCCCTCTTCGGCGTGGCATTCCACGCGACTAAACGATCAACTACCTGAGGACATACCGACTGTTTTCAAGCGCTCATGCCGGATGTGATTGCGACGGTGGCACAGTCGTCAGGGGCAGTGACCATGCAGCACGGCGGCCATTGCGACCGCCGTGTGGAAATTTTCCTGCCGCGAAACCTAAAGCTTTTCTTTGATTCTCGCAGCCTTGCCCGTCAGGCCACGCAGGTAGTAGAGCTTGGATCGACGCACGTCACCACGGCGCTTGACGTTGATGTCAGCAATCATCGGGCTGTAGGTTTGAAAAACCCGTTCAACCCCTTCACCGTGAGAGATTTTGCGTACCGTAAATGCCGAATTCAGACCGCGATTGCGTTTGGCAATGACGACGCCCTCAAACGCCTGTTGCCGTTCGCGATTACCTTCCTTCACCACCACACTGACCACAACGGTATCACCCGGTGCAAATGCAGGAATCTCTTTTTGCATCTGCTCCGCATTCAATGCATCAATAATATTGCTCATGAGGTTTGAACTCTAATCCAGTTTGTATTCATTAGCCGGCGAACCCTGCGGATTCACTAACCCTTGTCTTCTTTATGCCGCGCTGGCCGGTCGGCCAGTAAGTCCGGACGTCGCTGCCGAGTGCGCTGCAGTGCCTGACCTTGTCGCCACTCCGCGATCGCCTGGTGGTCACCACTGCGCAGTACATCGGGTACCGCGACCCCGTCGTAGACCGCCGGACGAGTGTAGTGGGGATGATCCAGCATGCCATCGGTGGCAAAGGAATCGGCCACCGCTGACTCTTCATGCCCCAACACGCCCGGAATCTGCCGTGCCACTGCGTCAATAACCACCATGGCAGCCAACTCGCCACCACTCAACACATAGTCGCCCAGCGAAATTTCGCGGTCGACCTTGCGCTGCACAACACGTTCATCAATTCCTTCGTACCGGCCGGCAACCAACACCAGGTCCGGCAAGCGGGCCAACTCCATCACCAGCGAGTGAGTCAGCTGTTCGCCCTGCGGGCTCATGTACACCACAACTGGCTTGCCCGCATGAGCGGCGCTGGCTGAATCAATCGCAGATTCAAGAGGCGCCGCCATCATTACCATCCCGGGTCCGCCGCCGAATGGACGGTCATCCACCGAGTTGTGGCGATCAGTTGCGAAATCCCGCGGATTAGTGCAACTCACTGCCAGCAATTTTCTGTCAATCGCCCGGCCGGTTACCCCGCTCCGGGTTACCGCAGCCACCAGTTCCGGGAAGAGCGTTACGACGGATATCGTCGTTGCACTCAAAAATCAGGATCCCAGTCGACTACGATCTTTCCGTTTTCCTGATCGACGTTCACGATCACATCGTCCATGATCCAGGGTATCAACCGCTCCCGGTCGCCATTCACAACCAGGACGTCGTTGGCGCCGGTTTCCATCATCGACGCAACCTGCCCGAACGCTGTCCCCTGCTGATCCTCGACGTCCATGCCGATTAGGTCCATCCAGTAAAAGCCTTCGTCAAGCTGAGGCAGACTCTCGCGCGCGACCTGAATCTGCGCGCCAGTCAGCATAGCGGCGGCATCGCGATCGTCGATGCCCTCGAGCCGGATCACCAGCCCTTTGCCATGCGGCTTTCCTTCTGCCACCACTCTTTCCGAGAGCTTGCCCTGCTGAACCAGCTGCCAGCCTTCGTAATTCAGTATTCCGATTACGGGGTCAGTAAATGACTGGACCTTCAGCCATCCGCGAACCCCGTAGGGCGCACCAATTTTCCCAACGGTTACAACATTTTGCGCATCCCTGGCCACAGCGTTTGCGCTCAAAACCCACTAACTAGGCTGCTTCAGCTTGCGCTTTCTTATAGCCCTTGACGAGTTTGGCAACCCGCGGAGACAGCTGTGCGCCGTGACCAACCCAGTGATCAATGCGGTCGAGTTCGAGTCTGAGGGTTACCGGCGTTATCTCGCTGGCCATCGGGTTATAGAAACCAACTCGCTCCAGATAACGACCATCGCGGCGATTGCGGCTGTCTGTGACGACTACCTGGTAAAAAGGTTGTTTTTTCGCGCCACCGCGCGACAATCTGATTGTGACCATCTTCTTTCCGTTGTACGGGAGCGACGCCCTCTGGCAGCCCTCCACGGTGAAACCCTCAAGTGTACTACAAAGCTCGGCAGAATAAAGCCTGTCCGCAGATTAAATGCCCATCCCGGGGGGCAACTGCCCTTTCATGCCGCGCAACATCTTCTTCATTCCGCCGCGCGCCATCTTTTTCATCATCTTGCTCATCTGCGCATGCTGCTTCATGAGCTTGTTGATCTCCTGCACCTGGGTTCCGGATCCCATCGCGATGCGTCGCTTGCGAGACCCTTTGATCACCGCCGGAAATTTTCGCTCGTGTGGTGTCATCGAGTTGATGATCGCGATGGTGCGGCGGATTTCCTTGTCATTCGCCTGATTCTTGACGGCATCGGGCAGATTCGCCGCGCCGGGCAATTTATCGATGAACGAGGACATGCCGCCCATTTTCAGCATCTGCTCCATCTGGTCGCGCAAATCGAGCATATCGAATGACTTGCCCTTATTGATTTTGCGTGCCAGCTTTTCCGCTTTCTGGTGATCGACTTTCTCCTGCACTTCCTCGACCAGACTGACCACGTCGCCCATACCCAGGATGCGCGAGGCGATGCGGTCGGGGTGGAAAGTCTCCAGGGCGGTAAGCTTTTCACCTGCACCGATAAATTTGATCGGTTTGCCTGTCACCATGCGAACCGACAGCGCCGCACCGCCGCGCGCATCACCGTCCGTTTTGGTCAGCACCACGCCAGTGAGCGGCAGCGTCTCGCCAAAGGCGGCAGCCGTGTTCGCGGCATCCTGGCCGGTCATGC
The DNA here is from genome assembly GCA_937920585.1 of uncultured Granulosicoccaceae bacterium. Lineage (GTDB taxonomy): Bacteria > Pseudomonadota > Gammaproteobacteria > Granulosicoccales > Granulosicoccaceae > CAKZSB01. The sequence goes on from CAKZSB010000026.1 coordinate 44,459, forward strand.
TATCGACGACGAACAGCGTCTCGGCCGGCTGCAAAGTTGTGTTGAGCTGACTGATTTCGTCCATCATTTCCTGATCGACAGCCAGGCGACCGGCGGTATCGACGATCAGCACGTCAATGAACTGCTTACGCGCCTGATCCAGCGCGTTCTTTGCGATGTCGACAGGTTTCTGATCGGGCTCGCTGGGATAGAAAGCCACGTCGATGTCGGTGGCGAGCTTCTGCAACTGTGCAATCGCCGCAGGACGGTAGACGTCACAGCTGACGACCATCACCTTGCGCTTGTCACGCTCCTTTAGCCGCAACGCCAGCTTGCCGGTGGTGGTGGTTTTACCCGAGCCCTGCAAGCCGGCCATCAGTACGACGGCCGGTGGCTGAGTATTGAGCTCCAGACCAACCGACTGCTCGCCCATGATCTGCACCAGCTCATCATTGACGATCTTGATCAACGCCTGCCCGGGTGACAGGCTGGTAAGCACCTCCTGGCCAATCGCCTTATCGCGCACCGCGTCGATGAGCTGCTTGACAACCGGCAGGGCAACATCGGCCTCCAGCAGCGCCAGACGCACCTCACGCAAGGTGTCCTTGACGTTTTGCTCGCTAAGCCGCCCTTGTCCGCGGAGGTTTTTTATCGAGCGATTCAGCCGTTCACTGAGGCTTTCAAACATTAGTGGTCACTCTGTTGGTGCAACAAAAATCATCATCCAGACCTGGATTATAAATCAACTGGCAGGGCACAAAAGCGCCACTTGTCAGGCACACATTGCACTGTAAACCCATGTCAATCCTGCCATCCGATCAATTACTGGCGCTTGACAGTCGCCGGTACAGCCTATAATTAGTACCTACGTGCTTAGTGCAAGGTCCAACAAACTCTCTTGAACGACGTTTCAGCCGGCGTGATTCTCATCGCGCTCTTCTTGCTCATTGCACTGTCGGGGTTCTTTTCCGGATCGGAAACTGCCCTGATGACGCTCAATCGCTACCGCATGCGCAACCTCGCCAAGAACGGGCATCGCGGTGCGCAAAAGGCAGCCCGACTGCTGGAGACGCCCGATCGGCTGATCGGCCTCATCCTGCTTGGCAACAACTTTGTCAATATTCTCGCCTCGGCACTGGCTACTATAGTGGCGATGCGGGTGTGGGGAGACAAGGGGGTGGTGTTTGTCACGGGCATTCTGACCCTGGTCATTCTCATTTTTGCCGAAGTCCTGCCCAAAACCTTCGCGACGATAAAATCGGAGCGGCTGGCGTTTCCCGCCGCCCACATCTACACCCCGCTGCTTCGCTTCACCTGGCCGATTGTCTATGTCATCAATTCGGTGGTCAATCGAATGCTCGCCGCCTTTGGTGTCAACGCGCGCGAATCCGGCTCGCGAGACAAGCTCAACAGCCAGGAGCTCCGAACTGTCGTCGATGAAGCCGGTGACATGATTCCCGATCGCCACCAGAAGCTGCTGCTGAATATTCTGGATATCGAGAAGGTCACTGTCGATGAAATTATGGTGCCACGCTCCGAAATCGTCGGTATCGATCTCAACGATCCGTGGCCTGAAATCCTTAAAAATCTCGGCAACAGCTCGCACAGCCGATTGCCGGTCTACCGAGAAGACATCGATAACGTTGAGGGTTTTGTCTACCTGCGAAAAATGCTCAATTTTCTCAAAGGCCAGGAACTGACGCAGGCCTACTTCGAGAGCAACGTGCGCGAGGCCTACTTCATCCCGGAGGGCACACCGGTCACTTTGCAGTTACTGAATTTCCAGAAACAGAAAAAACGCATCGGCCTGGTGGTTGACGAGTACGGTGATATCCAGGGCCTGGTGACGATTGAGGACATACTCGAGGAGATCGTCGGCGAATTCACCAGCGACCCGGCCCAGCAGGAGAAATTTCGCGACATTTCAGCCCTGCAGGATGGCTCCTACAGCGTTTTGGGCAGCACCACCGTGCGCGCGCTGAACAAAGAGCTCGACTGGAACCTGCCAACCGAGGGCCCCCGGACGGTCAACGGGCTGGTACTGGAACACCTGCAAAACATCCCGGAAAAAGGCGCCTGCTTTATCATTAACGGCCGGCCGGTTGAGGTGACCCATGTACTGGGCAATGTTGTGCAGCGAGTGAGAATCGATATCGCCCTGCCCGACTACCAGGCGCGCGATGACAGCGATGTCGAACTGACCGAAACCAAAATGCGTGCTTCGCTACAGTCGTGACTTGACTACAATGCCCGGCATCGCGGCGCGCGGCGCAGGTTCTGGAGCATGAGGTTCATTGGCCAAAGCAAAAACATCCTATCAATGCCGATCCTGTGGTGCACTTTCGCCAAAATGGAGCGGCCAGTGTGCCGATTGCGGCGAGTGGAACTCACTTGAGGAAGGTGCTGCGCCCGCAACTGGCAAGGTGGCCACGCCGCGTTTTCAGAGTTACACCGGCAACCAGTCGACAATAACCTCGATAGAGCACGTCACGCTCGACGAGCAACCGCGCACCAGTTGCGGCCTGCCTGAACTCGATCGCGCCATGGGTGGCGGCCTGGTGGCAGGCTCGGTAACTTTGCTGGGTGGCGATCCCGGAATCGGCAAGTCCACCCTGCTGCTGCAATGTCTGGCTGCCCTGTCACAGGAACACTCGTCACTCTACGTCACCGGCGAGGAATCACTTCAACAGGTGACGCTGCGCGCCCGCCGGCTGGGACTGCCCGCCAAAAATCTTCGCCTGCTTACCGAGACCTGCGTTGAGACCATCACACGCCTGGCGGCCAGCGAGCAGCCGCGCATTATGGTGATCGACTCAATACAAACCGTCTATACCGAATCCATGCAGTCAGCACCGGGCTCGGTTGCACAGGTGCGCGAGTCCGCGGCCCATCTGGTGCGTTTCGCCAAGCAGACCGGCACGGCGCTGTTTGTCGTCGGGCACGTCACCAAAGAGGGCGCGCTGGCCGGCCCCAGAGTGCTGGAGCACATGGTCGACACCGTGCTCTATTTCGAGGGTGATTCCAATAGTCGATACCGTGTCATCAGAGCGATCAAGAATCGCTTTGGCGCGGTGAACGAACTGGGCGTATTTGCGATGGAGGCCGGCGGACTGCGCGGCGTGCCCAATCCGTCTGCACTGTTTTTGTCGCGCCATGACACACCGGTCGCGGGCAGCGTCATTATGGTAACCAGAGAAGGCTCCAGACCGTTGCTGGTCGAGGCACAGGCACTGGTCACATCGAGCCACAGCAGCTATCCCAGACGCGTCACTGTCGGCCTTGAACAGAACAGGTTAAACATGCTGTTGGCGGTTTTGCAGCGTCACGCTGGTGTTACAATGCACGATCAGGATGTTTTCATAAACATCGTCGGTGGCGTGCGTATTTCCGAAACTGCGGCTGATCTGCCAGTGCTGCTGGCGGCGGTATCTTCGTTTCGAGACATTACCCTCGACGGAACACTCGTTGTTTTTGGCGAGATTGGACTCTCTGGCGAAGTACGGCCAGTGGCAAATGGACAGGAACGCCTCGCTGAAGCAGTTCACCATGGCGTGAAGCGGGCGATTGTGCCCTTCGCGAATCGCCCCCGAGAAAAAATAGATGGTATCGAGGTTGTGCCAGTCAAACGTTTGACGGACGCCCTCGACCAACTGTAAAAATCCAATGGCATCGATGAAAAAGAAAGTTGCTGCAATCGCCAAGTCCACGCCGTTCGAGGATGCACTCGGCGAACTTGAACAACTCGTAGAAAAGCTCGAGAGCGGTGATCAGTCACTCGAAGAGTCACTGGTGCAGTTTGAACGCGGCATGGCGTTGAGCAAATTCTGCCAGCAGGCACTCACCGAAGCTGAATCAAAAGTGAAGGTTCTGGCTGGCAGCGAGACCGATGAGCAAGCACTGCGGAATTTCGAGCCTTGAACAACGCCGTCGGTTTTGAATCGGCACTCGATGGCTATAGACAACGCGTCGACGCCGCGCTGAAAGAACGCCTGCCCCCTCAGGGAAATACCAACACGCCGCTTGAAAGCGCTATGCGCTACGCCACTCTGAGCGGCGGCAAAAGGGTAAGACCGGTGCTGATCTACGCGACGGGCGAAGCCTTGAACGCGTCGGCAGACGCACTTGACGTGCTCGCCTGTTCAATTGAATTCATGCATGCCTACACCCTGGTGCACGACGACCTGCCATCAATGGACGACGACGATTTGCGCCGCGGCGTGCCAACCTGCCATATCAAATACGGCGAAGCGCAAGCCATACTCGCAGGCGACGCCCTGCAGGCACTGGCCTTTACAACACTCGCCTCATCGCTGCGCGGGCTGTTGCCCGACTCAACTATTTTGCAAATGATCGAACTGTTCGGCCAGGCCAGCGGGGTCAACGGCATGGCCGCCGGTCAGGCGATCGACCTGCAGTCGGTCGGTCAGGCGCTGACCCTCGAGGAACTCGAGGCGATGCATCGACTCAAGACAGGCGCGTTGATCAAGGCCAGCACATTGCTGGGTGCACTGTGCAGCCCGGAGGTAGACGACACGATTCTGGCCAGTCTTCGCGAGTACGGCGATGCCATAGGAATGGCTTTTCAAGTGGCCGATGACATTCTCGACGTCGTCGGCGACACGCAGGTTCTGGGCAAACAACAGGGCGCTGATATCGCTCTGAACAAACCTACATTCCCAGCAATTATGGGTTTGGAGCGTGCGCGCGATTATGCTTCGCAGCAGCGTGATCGGGCGCTGGATGCAATCGCGCCGCTCGATAACCAATTCGATTTACTCAGGCAATTGGCGATCTATGTCGTCAATCGCACTTGTTAGGAGCTGCCATCAAGCAGGCTTTTAATTGCCAGACAGGCCCCTTAACACAAGCTGTTGGCCTATTATCAGACTAGCGCCGACTGAGTCGGCAATTCTAACCCTCGGTGAAGGGTTTGCTTGCCAGCCAGATCGGCAGTCAACATAATCCCCCGACACAGGCACTACGCGTAATCCAGGCCATGCCACAATCCGCAGACTATCCCTTGCTGTTCACCGTAGATAAACCTGCGGATATCAGAACGTTCAGCGCGACCCAGCTCAACCAGCTCGCCAATGAGTTGCGCAGCTACATCGTGCATTCGGTAGCCGAAACCGGCGGCCACCTGGGCGCGAGTCTGGGCACCATCGAGCTCACAGTCGCACTGCACTACGTATTCAATACCCCGGATGACCGGATCGTCTGGGATGTGGGCCACCAAACCTACGGCCACAAAATTCTGACCGGTCGACGCGATCGCATGAATTCTATGCGCATGAAAGGCGGCCTGGCCGGCTTTCCCAAGCGCAGTGAGAGCGAGTACGACACCTTCGGGGTCGGCCACTCCAGCACCTCTATCAGCGCTGCACTCGGCATGGCACTGGCGGCGCGACTGAAGAACGAATCCCGCAAGGCCATTGCGGTAATCGGTGACGGCGCACTCACTGCCGGCATGGCTTTCGAAGCGCTGAACAATGCCGGCGACGAGCGAGCCAATCTGCTGGTGATTCTCAACGACAACAATATGTCGATATCGCCCAACGTAGGCGCGCTGAATAAATACCTTACGCGCATCTTGTCGAGCCGCACCTATTCCGGCGCGCGCGAGAACGGCAAACGAATTCTGCGTCATTTGCCACCGGTCATGGAGCTGGCCAAACGAACCGAAGAACATATGAAAGGCATGGTCACGCCTGCCACTATGTTCGAAGAGCTTGGCTTCAATTATCTGGGCCCGGTCGATGGCCACGACTTACCCAACATGATCAACGTACTTAAAAAAATCCAGTTGATGGAGGGGCCGCTGCTGCTGCACGCTGTCACTCGCAAGGGTAAGGGTTATTCTTTTGCCGAGCAGGACGCACTCGCACTGCATGCGGTCACGCCGTTTGATCCGAGCCTTGGCCCGGTCAAGAAAAAGCCCGCTGTCGCGCCTAAACCTACCTACACCCAGGTGTTCGGCGACTGGCTGTGTGATGCTGCCGAGCGGGATAATCGGGTCGTCGGCATCACCCCGGCGATGCGTGAAGGCTCGGGCCTGGTGGAATTTGAAAAACGTTTTCCGCAACGCTACTTCGATGTCGGCATCGCCGAACAGCACTCGGTTACTCTGGCAGCCGGGCTGGCGTGCGAAGGCATGAAGCCCGTCGTCGCGATCTACTCCACTTTCATGCAACGTGCTTACGATCAGATTGTGCATGATGTCGCGATTCAGAATCTGCCTGTATTGTTCGCAGTTGATCGAGCCGGCATTGTCGGCGCCGATGGCCCCACCCACGCCGGAAGCTACGATTACAGCTTCATGCGCTGTCTGCCCAATATGGTCGTAATGGCACCGGCGGATGAAAACGAATGTCGCCAGATGCTTCAGACAGGATTGACTCTCAATGGCCCGAGCGCGGTGCGCTACCCTCGCGGCAGTGGACCAGGCGTCGCGGTAGACAAGCAAGCCGGCGTGTTGCCAGTGGGTGTTGGAGCGGTAGTGCGCGAAGGCTCTGATTTAGCAATCCTGGCGTTTGGCAGCATGGTCAGTGTCGCGCTCGGCGTTGCCGAAAAACTTGGCGCCACTGTCGCCAACATGCGCTTTATCGCACCGGTAGACGAGCAATTAATCACTCAGCTGGCAAAGCGCCACCGCTGCTTGATAACCCTTGAAGAAAACACCATATCCGGCGGTGCAGGCAGCGCGGTGAACGAGTGCCTGGCGCGGCTTGCGATCACACAACCGGTGCTGAACATCGGCTTACCCGACGGTTACAACGAGCAGGGCGAGCGCGGAGAGCTGCTGGCTGAATGCGAGCTCGACGAGGACGGTGTGCTGCGCCAGATCAAACACTATCTGGCGGACCATATCGACGCACCCGACAACGTCGGCCAAAAAGATCTGCTGGCCAGTCACTGACACGCAGCCGGGCACTTCCCGCTGAGGCAAAACCTCCCCCGAGACCGTTATCACAATGGATTCCAGCATCACCGACTCTAATCTAATGCCTGATGTGCAAGGCTACGAAGACACTCGCCGACTGGCCATTACGCGGGTGGGGATAAAGCGGATAAAAGCCCCTGTTATCGTTACAGACAGGCCGTCCGATGCCCGCCACACCGTAGCCGAGTTCGACATGAGCGTACATCTGCCGGATGACCGCAAGGGCACGCACATGTCGCGATTTACCCAGTTGTTGAACGACAACCACGGCGATGCCTACTCGATCGCCAACATGGCGAGACTGCACCAGCAAATGCTCGAGCGACTCGATAGCGATGCCGGCACCTTGCGACTCACCTTCCCGTACTTCATCGAGAAGTTCGCACCGGTCACCGGCCAGCCCGGCATGATGGACTACCAGATTGCACTGCAGGCTGACACAGCAGGCGATGCCACCACAACCACTGTAGAAGTCAGTGTGCCTGTCACCACCCTCTGCCCCTGCAGCAAGGAAATATCCCGCTACGGCGCGCACAGCCAGCGGTCCATGATCACCATCGCTGCCGTGCCGCAAAGCACCGACGGACTTTACTGGGAAGATCTGATCACCGATGCAGAGGCCCAGGCATCGGCGCCGCTTTACAGCCAGTTAAAACGCGCTGATGAAAAATTCGTCACCGAGCACGCTTATGAGAACCCGCGCTTTGTTGAGGATCTTATTCGCGATGTCGCGACCGTGCTCAATGCCAATCGCGCAATAAAACACTACGACCTTGAAGTAGAGAATTTCGAGTCGATCCACAACCATTCGGCGTGGGCACGAATCGCGCGGGATTAGTCGATCGCAAACCACCGACTGGCGGTATGCCGCGCAAGCACTGCCAGACGCTTGTCGGCAGAGCCAAGCCTTCCGGCCACACAATTGTAGGCACTCTCGCGCGTATTGTTATTCTCGCTCAGGTGACCGAGCAATAAATGCTGCAAACCACTGTGGTCCAGTGAGGCGATCATCGCTGCAGCCTGCTCGTTGCTTAAGTGACCATAGCTGCCCGCTATGCGCGCTTGCAAAGCCGGTGGATAGGGCCCGACGCGCAGCATTTCGCTATCATAGTTCGATTCGATCAGCAGCGCCTGCACACCACTTAGCTGCTCGTGAACATGCGGCGTCACGCAGCCCATATCGGTGGCAACCGCAAACCGGCGCTGACCATCGCCCACAATATACTGACAGGGTTCTGCTGCATCGTGCGGAACTGGAAATGCCGAGATGCGTGCATCGCCAATCCGGAAGGAGCCGTGTGGATGAAGTAATTCCACACCAGTGAAGTTAGCGTCCCGAAGGCGCCTGTAGGTGCCGCTGGTCAACCATACCGGCACGCGATACTTACGCGCCAACACCGCAAGGCCCTTGATGTGATCGCTGTGCTCATGGGAGATCAGAACGGCCGCAAGCTGTTCTGGCGCAACATCGAGCAACGCCATGCGACGCGTTATTTCACGCGCGCTAAAACCGGCATCGATCAGCAGCAGCGTGTCATCAACACGCACCAGTGTCGCGTTGCCACCACTGCTGCTACCGAGGCTGGCGAAGGAGACTTTCACCCCTCAATGATGACTAGCTGCCAGAGACTATTTGCCCGGCACGTCGCCCCTCGACACCGAAATATGCCAGCAAATCGAGCATCAGCCGGGATGCAATCTCCGGATCATTTAACTCAAGCGACGGAGTGACGGAAGAATTCAAAAGGCCCTCATGACGAACGAAAAGCCGGGTCAGGGTGTCGCTCGCGCGTTCCAGCCGAAAGCTGAATCGATGTTGTCCCAGTGACTCAGGCGAAATGCCTTGCCGCAGCATCGCATCCAGTGCCGGCGAGGCAAGACTGCCTGTGTTGTCGATCCAGTCAGTCTGAATCAGGCCATCTCGGGCAGACTCACTCAGCACGCTAAATCCCTGCGCCTCAACGAATTGCCCCAAACCTTTCCAGACACTTTCGACGGAGGCCTGAAGCTCCAGCCAGTTCACTGCACCATCGCGCACCATCCGCGCATCCGACAGACGCGGCAACACCACTTCAGCGACCGGCTGTTGTGGTTCGGATGGCGTTGCCACCACCGCACAGGGCGCACAACCTTGTCCCGGCGGTATGGCCACCTGCGGACGCTTCTCGCCACCACCCAGCCTGGGTGGCAATTCCAGGCTGCGGCCTTGTTGCGCATTCCGGTATTCACTGTCCGGGCCCGATTTACTCGGCACCGAGCTGCAGCCCGCGGCAAACAGCACAATGGCGACCAGAGCACTCTTCAAAAGCAAGTTCAAATTTCTATCTCCGCTTGGGCCAAGGCATCGCGAACGTCACCAAAGCACTGTTGGTCCAGTGTTACCAGCGGCAATCGAATCCCGGCACCTATCCGCCCCATCTGCTGCAGCGCCCATTTAACCGGAATAGGACTGGATTGAATGAACAGCTTGCTATTGAGTGACTGAAGCTTGCCGTCGAGTTCGCGAGCCAGCGCCTCGTCACCCGCCAACGCCGCTGCACACATTTGGCTCATCAGCGCCGGGGCGACATTGGCGGTAACTGAAATATTGCCCCTGGCACCGGCGAGAATGCTCTCCATCGCCGTGCTGTCGTCGCCAGTCAGTACGATGAAATCGTTCGGGCACGCAGCGATAAGCTCGGCAATTCGGGCCACTGTGCCGTGTGCTTCCTTGGTACCGATGATATTGTCCACGGCAGCGAGTCTGGCAGTTGTCTCTACCGACATATCGACCGACGTTCGACCTGGTACGTTATAAAGTATCTGTGGAATATCGACCGATTCCGCGATCTTGCGAAAGTGCTGGTAAAGCCCCTCTTGCGGCGGCTTGTTGTAATACGGCGTCACCAGCAAACACGCTTGCGCACCAGCCTCGCGCGCATTGCGCGTAAGCTCGATCGCTTCCGCGGTGGAATTGGCCCCGGTACCGGCAATTATCGGTATTCGGCCGTTGGCATATTCGATGGTTTTGGCAATGACTTCGCTGTGTTCTGCTACGGCGAGTGTCGCCGATTCGCCCGTGGTACCCACCGATACAATGGCATTAGTGCCGCTTTCGATATGAAATTCGACAAGCGATTTCAGTGACGCAAAGTCCACCGCACCATCGTCCAGCATAGGGGTGACCAGCGCAACAATGCTGCCCTGAAACATGTGCTTGCCTCACAGAGTTGGTTCTTACGAGAGAATTGAAGCACGCCGCAATCGACGAGCGCTTCGACAACCCGCGATGTTACTTGCGCGCCCGTGGCGTGACAAGCAGACAGCCACAATCATGACCAAATACTGACATCACCAACAAATCAATGTGCGAGTCAGGCCGCCTGGTCAGCGGTGCCAGCATGCCGTTGCCGTGGCCAGGCCTCCAGCACGGCTTGCACCAGCGCCGCCAGAGGGATCGCGAAAAACACGCCCCAGATTCCCCACAGCCCGCCAAAAAACAAAACCGATACGATGATCGCCAGCGGATGCAGATCTACGACCTCTGAGAACAGCAGTGGCACCAGCACGTTGCCGTCGAGAATCTGGATGATTTGATAGGCGACCAGCAGATAGCCCAGACGGGCCTCGAAGCCCCACTGGAAGTAGCCGATGATCGCAATGGGCAGCGTTACAACGACGGCACCAACAAAGGGAATAATCACCGAGATTCCGACCAGAAAGCTCAACAGCACGGCATAGTTGAGCTCCATCAGGGCAAAGGTAATGTAGGTCACCAGCCAGACGATAAGAATCTCGATGAACTTACCGCGGATGTAATTCGCAATCTTGGTGTCAGCTTCGAGCCAGACTTTCTCGGCCAACTGGCTCTTGTGCGGCATGAAGTCTCGCGCCCAGGCGATCAATACGTGTTTGTCTTTCAGGGCAAAGAACACGATCAATGGCACCAGCACTACATAGATCGCCAGTACAAAGAGATTCAGCGCGCTGGCTATCGAGAACGAAAGCACTTGCTGGCCCACTCGGCCCACCTGATTGCGAACATTGCCAATGAGCTCTTCAATTTGCTCAACGGTAAAAATGGCCGGGTAGAGTTCCGGTAAACGAGCGAGCAGCTCCTGGCCGCGCCCAAGCATGTTCGGCAACTCGCGTACCAGTGACGTGACCTGCTGCGATAACAATGGCAATACGCCAAACAGCAACAACAGACAAAAGAACACAAACACCAGCAATACGATCGCGGCAGCCAATGGCCGAGGTATGTGATAGCGCTGCATGGCGCCGACGACGCCATCAAGCAAATAGGCGAAGACCAGGGCGACTAGCACAGGTGCGAGGATGTCGCCCAGCAGCATGATGACGGCAAAGGCGGTAATCAGCAGCAGCGCCAAAATCACTGCCTGGGGATCTGAGAAGTTTCGCTGATACCAATCGCGAATCGGATCAAGCATCGGTTTTAGGGTTCTTTAAAGTGGGTTTGTCCTGCGCAGGTAATTGTGAATATGACTCTGACTGCATTCAACACCCGGGCGCAGAAACTGGCGTGCGATTCGAACAAAAAGATTTCGTCTGGTTATAATAGATGAACTAGTGCAGTCGCGGCTTATCAATGCACTCACCGGCTGCTGAAGTCAGCCAAAAAAGCACGATTATTTTACCGCTGACAGCGCTGCCGTTGGCGCAATACCACGCAACACTCTATCCTACACCAACGACTTCCTTCTCAGTCGATATTGGCAACCGCCCAGATCATTACCGGCACTCCATCATCATGCGCACAAGTCAACTCCACCTGAGCACCACTCGCGAAGCGCCTGCGGAAGCAGAGGTTATCAGCCATCAACTCATGCTGCGCAGCGGCATGATTCGCCGCCTGGCTGCCGGTTTATACACCTGGATGCCGATCGGCCTGCGGGTGTTGAGAAAAATCGAGCATATTGTGCGCGAGGAGATGAATGCTGCGGGCGCTGCAGAGTTGCTGATGCCGGCGGTACAACCCGCCGAACTGTGGAAAGAATCGGAGCGCTGGAGCCAGTTCGGCCCGCAGTTGCTGCGCTTTACCGATCGCCACGATCGCGACTATTGCATGGGCCCGACACACGAAGAAGTCATCACCGACATCGCCCGGCGAGACCTGCGCAGCTACAAACAACTACCAGTCAATTTCTACCAGATTCAAACCAAATTTCGCGATGAAATTCGCCCGCGTTTCGGCGTGATGCGAAGCCGCGAGTTCATCATGAAGGATGCCTATTCCTTCCACATATCACAGGAGTCGTTGCAGCAGACGTTCGACGACATGTATCGCGCCTATACCAATACCTTCACGCGAATGAATCTGGAATTTCGTGCCGTGCAGGCCGACAGCGGCGCGATCGGCGGATCGGGCTCAATGGAGTTTCACGTACTCGCCGACAGCGGTGAGGACGCCATCGCCTACTCACCCGGTGGCGACTATGCGGCTAACATCGAAAAGGCCGAGGCGATCTGCACCGACACTGCCAGCGAGCCGACAGAGGAGCTTCGGCTGGTCGACACCCCGGACACCAAGACCATTCAGGCGCTGGTCGACAATTTCGATATGGCGATTGAAAAGACCGTCAAGACACTGATCTGCAGAGCCTCCGAGGAGGCCGATGCCGACTTCATCGCCCTGATGGTGCGAGGCGATCATCAGCTCAATGAAGTGAAAGCCGCCAACCACCCCGGCGTGCTGTCGCCACTGACCTTCGCAACCGAAGAAGAGATCCGACAGGTGGCCGGCGCAGGTCCGGGATCACTCGGGCCGATCAACCTGCCAATTCCGGTGGTTATCGATCGAACAGTGGCCGCCATGAGCGATTTTGGCGCCGGCGCCAATGTCGATGACAAGCACTATTTCGGCATTAACTGGGGGCGAGACCTGGAGATGCCGGAAGTGGCGGACCTGCGCAATGCACTGGCTGGTGATCCCTCACCGGACGGCAAGGGAGAGCTTGCCATGCTGCGCGGCATCGAGGTGGGCCACATCTTTCAACTGGGCGACAAATACAGCCGCGCACTGAACGCCACTGTGCTCGACGAAAACGGCAAAGACAAACTGATGAGCATGGGTTGCTACGGCATTGGCATAACCCGGGTCGCCGCCGCAGCCATCGAGCAAAATCACGACGCCAACGGAATCATCTGGCCTCTGCCAATTGCCCCGTTTCAGGTCGCGCTGGTGCCCATTAACATGCGCCGCTCCGACACTTTGCGCGCCGAGGCTGAAACACTGTACCAACAGCTTCAGGAAGCCGGCGTGGAGGTTCTGTTCGATGATCGGGACAACCGACCGGGTGTGATGTTTGCGGATATGGAGCTGATCGGCATACCCATGCGGCTCGTGATCAGCGACAAAGGGCTGGCTAAGGGGGTAATCGAATTCAAAGGCAGAACTGACGAGTCATCCGAAGATGTAGCTCGGGATGATGTCGTCGATTTCATCAAACGCCGACTTGAGGCCTGATCAGCAATTTTTTGCGAATTGTCGGATACCCGACACTCTACCCGCCACGAACGGATTTCAAACCGGGGCAGCGCCCCGGCCGGCACCATTCAGGTGAAGTCAGTCACTGGTGGCGCGACGCGCACAATCTCTTTGATGGTCGACTGACCCGCCGCCACTTTGCGCGCCCCACTGATACGCAGCGGCTCCATCCCGTCGGCGATTGCCTGGCGACGAATATTAGCGATGTCCGCCTCAGGCAGGATTGTCTGTTTGAGGCCGGGGGTAACCTCCATCAACTCGTAGATTCCGGTTCTGCCGAGGAATCCGGTGTTGCGGCAGCTATTGCATCCGCCAACGCTGTTAATCGTCTGCGGCCTGTCTATCGACCAGTCACTCACCAGTGCATTCCATTCATCGTCACCGAGCTCAACAGGTTTGGCGCAGTCGGCGCACAGCGTACGCACCAGTCGCTGCGCGATCACGCCGATCAACGTTGAGCGCAGCAGATAGTAGGGGATGCCGAGTTCGAGCAGGCGTGTCACTGCCGATGGCGCATCATTGGTGTGCAGGGTACTGATCACCAGATGCCCCGTCAGGGCTGCCTGCATGGCCATCTGCGCGGTCTCGTAGTCACGAATCTCACCGATCATGATGATATCCGGATCCTGCCGCAACAGGGTCCGCACACCAGTGGCGAAGTCCAGATCGATATTCTGCTGCACCTGCATTTGATTAAACGCCGGCACAATCAATTCAATCGGATCCTCAACGGTGCAGAGATTCACCTCGGGTGTCGCCAGCTGCTGCAGACTGGTGTACAGCGTTGTCGTTTTGCCGGAACCCGTAGGCCCGGTGACCAGAATGATTCCGTTGGGTGAGCCCAGCATCTGTTCCCACATCCCCTGCTCGCGAGGCGTAAAACCAAGCTCTACAGGCTGCTTTAGCAACACGTCGGGGTCAAACACCCGCATCACCAGCTTTTCACCAAATGCGGTTGGCATCGTCGACAGACGCAACTCGACTTCGCGGCCATTTTCGCTGCGGGTTTTAAGCCTGCCATCCTGCGGACGACGTTTCTCGGCGACGTCCATTCGACCCAGAATCTTGATTCGGCTGGTAATCGCTGCCAGCACCGTTGCCGGCACTTCGTGAACCTTGTGCAATACGCCGTCGATCCTGAATCTCACTACGCTGTGGTCGCGACCAGGCTCCAGATGCAGATCACTGGCGCGCTGTTCAAAGGCATATTGCAAAAGCCAGTCGACAATGTTGACGACATGCTGATCGTTTGCATCCAGCTTGCCTTTGCGGCCAAGCTCCATCATCTGTTCCAGATTCTGGATATTGCCAGGAGCCTCGGCACCCTGATCGCGATGGGCGCCTAACACGGATTTGGAGACCGCGTAGAACTCCTGCAAGTAGCGCTCGATATCGTCCGGATTGACCAGCACACGGACGATTCGCTTGCCCAGAATCGATGTCAGCTCCGTGTCCCAGTCATCACGAAACGGTTCGGCACTACCGATGATCACCGAACCGGGCGATACTTCAATCGCGATAATGCCGAAGCGGCGAGCGTAGGCATATGACATCACCGCCGTCACCGCCTTCACGTTGACATTCAGCGGATCAATTTTCTTGAGCGGCATTTTTATGCGGTTCGACAACCAGCCCATCAGCACATCGAGTGTCAGCAAGCTTCCCGGTGCCGAGGCATTCTCCCAGCTACAGCCGGCAATAAGCTGCAGAGCACCCTTGTCTCCATTCGAGACATTGGCGCGCGCCGCAGTGAGGATTTCGCTGTTCTCACGCGTAATCAAACCATCGGCCAGCAGTGCAGCCAGCAGGGCATGCAAATTGAGCAGCCCGGTTGCCGCGTCTGCGAACTCCGGGGTCTCGTCGTTGAGTGAAAGCGCTGTGTTGCCGAACATTACAGTCCAAATCCCGCCGGGAACGTACCCGATACGAAGTAAGTCGGCAGAAGACCTGTGTTCTTGTTCCATCGCGTGAGGCACAGTCCACTTTTTGCCGCCAGCCACGCAAAACCGTTAGACTAGTGCTTGCCTTCGGGAAGGCGTCTCCATCCCTACCGGACAGCCAAATTGGCCACGATCTACCACAATCCTCGATGCTCAAAAAGCCGTGCAGCGCTGCAACTACTGCAAGCGCGTGACGGCGACCTCACCGTGATTCACTATCTGGATACGCCGCCGTCGGCCGCCGAGATCCGCAACCTGCTCGAGCAGCTAGAGATGCGTCCGGAGCAACTCCTCAGACGAGGAGAATCCGTCTACAAATCACTTGATCTAAAGCACAAACTTGACGACGACGCAGCATTGATCGAGGCGATGGCAGCAAATCCAATCCTGATTGAACGACCGATTGTCATCGTTGACGACCAGGCCGTAATCGGCAGGCCGACCGAGCGCGTTGTGGAGTTACTGGAATCTTGACATCAATCGTGGTGCTCTATTACTCAAGAGGTGGCAATACGCGGCGAATGGCAAACCAGATCGCCCGCGGTATTGAGCAGATTGCAGACTGCGAGGCCATGGTTCGCACGGTGCCGGAGATTCGCACGGCTGCCGAACAAGATCCACCGGCGGAACCGGATACCGCCCCCTGGCTTTCGAAAGCCGAGCTGCAAAGTGCCGACGGATTAATCGTCGGCAGCCCGACCCGGTTTGGAAATATGGCCGCACCACTAAAAGCGTTTTTCGATAACACCAGCGATCTTTGGCTTGCCGGCGATATGGTCGACAAACCAGCCGCGGTATTCACATCGAGCTCAAGCCAGCACGGTGGCCAGGAGAGCACACTGTTCAGCATGATGCTACCGCTACTGCACCACGGCATGTTGATGGTCGGCATCCCCTATACCGAGCCCGCGCTATCGCGCACCACCAAGGGTGGCTCACCCTATGGTGCAAGCCATGTTTCCGGCAGCAAGGATTCAGATCCGCTGGATCGAGACGAAAAAACCATCTGCAGCGCGCTGGGCAAACGCGTTGCCCGAATTGCCCACCAAATGCGTAACAGCGATGTCTGACTGGCGAAGTAATATAACGCTCTGGCGCTGGATGTCGCTGGTCGGGCTGTTCGGCACTATGGCTTTTCTACTCGCCTGGATTATTGTGCTCGCGCCACCTGCCCAGCTGCCGCGCTCGATCGCGCTGGCCATTGCACTAGTGCCGCTGCTGCTGCCGATGCGCGGCATCCTGCACGGCAAACCCTATACCCATGCCTGGGCAAGCTTTCTGACGATGCCGTACTTTGCTTTTGGCGTTGACGCTGCAGTTCATCGCAGCAGCGATAACTGGCTGGGGGTTGTGCTCACCGCGCTCAGCTTGCTGATGTTTGCGGGGTTTATTTTCTACGCCAAATTTGCCGCAAAAGCGGCCAAATCACGCGATCAGCTCAGTCCAGCGCCAGACAGCGACGCAGAAACGGGATCGTGATTCTACGCCTGCCCGCTGCCAGCGTTTCACGATCAAAAACCGGAATCAAACCCAGCAATACCCCGACATCGCGACTATACCGCTGCATCAGGTAGCGCGCGGCTGCCACGTCAAACTGCATACCGCGAACTTCGGCACTCTCGACCAGCGCAACCAGACACGCTTCTTCCTGCAGTCGATGCAACTGCAGCACCGGCCCCCAACTGAGCCTGGACACCAGATCAGGGAGCTGCCACTGTCCGGCAGAAGGTGATGTTGCCGCCGCCACTACCAACTGGGTACCCGATGCCCGGCTTTCGTTGATGAGATTGAAAAGCGCCAACTCCCAACTCGCATCGCCGGCCACACAATGGATGTTGTCGATGCAAACGAGATCGAATCCTTCCAGCGCATCGCAAATTTGCGTTGCCGCCAGGTCGCCATTCAGCGACACATAGAAGGATCGTCGCCGGGCTGCCAGCGCGGCGCGATGACAGGCACTCAGCAAATGCGTTTTGCCGCTGTTGCTGCCACCCCATAGATAGATCTGTCTTTCGGCTTCAGTGGCAATACCACGCAGCATCTCCACCGCGAGGTGATTGTCTCCGGCGTGAAAATTTTCAAACGAAAAATCACTGCCGCTATCCAGTGCCAGCGGCTCCTGCGGATGACCGGGGTTGTTCAACGCGGATTGTATCGGTAACTCAACGCCGCCGATCCGAAGGTACTTCCCGCCGAATCAACAAAAGGCGTGAATCGTTGATTGGCAGCCAGCTTTTGCTCCAGCACGGCGGGATCCGCGTCGGGAATCCGAAAAACAACGGTGTCAGCATGCACTGTTTCCGGCACGGCTGCCGCATCAATGCCCTGCATTAGTTCGAGCACCTGATGATAGTGCGCCAGTGAATTCACGTTGTCTATCTGCAGTGCCACGCCATTGGGAACCACCGGGGCGCCGTAGCGCGCGATTGGATCGAGCGCGCCATCGCTGCCGTTTTGGCGGGCATCCGAGATCTCCCCGATTACCGTGACCAGTGCCTCGTCGAGATTGCTGGTGGTCAGGCGATAGGTGCTGTCTGCAGCGCCAGGGCGCGAGAATTTCCATTCGGACTGCCATGAACCGCTCGCCAGCCGAATCAAAGCGGCTGTTAAACGGCTGTTCACCGCGTAGCGCTGTTGGGCAAGCTCGAGCGCGTTGCGCTGATCGTTAAGCACATCCGCCGGACTGAGTGCATCGCGATCGGCCGAGTCCATGCGCGGGAACTGCAGCTCGAGATCACTGGCCGCTGCCAGTTGCATTGCGCGGTTCTGAAACTTGACGCCGGTTTTGCCGCCGATCAGCATCTGTGACCCCTGCTGATCTACTGCGATCAATGCCAGAATACTCTGATCTTCCGGTTCGCCCGGCACCTCGGCCTGCACAGGCGCCAGTTTCGCCTGAATCAACTCCGCCAGTTCGGCCGGAAAAGTTACCGTTAACAAGCTGGGGGTGGCGTCTGGTTCTCGAGACTTGGCCGTAGCCAGCCCGCCGGCCAGGGCAGCGGGATCGGGCCGACGGTAGCGAAAGCTCTGCACGTAGTCGCCGGCCGAGCGCAACACAGCGCGTCGCTCACTTTCAGGAACTGTATCGATCGGCAATACATTGCGAACCAGCGAATCGAGTGACAGACGATAGGCCAGGCTACGCTCGGCCCGCCCCTGGTCGGCGACCAGCACATTGACCTTGAGTGACTCCTGAGCAATCGCAACTGAAGCGAACAACCCCTGCAGCACGACAAGCCAGAAGAACAGCGTGGTTCTCACGGGGTTATTCAAAATCCTGCGTGTCAAAGCCATCAGCGACATCACTCTTTCAACAACCTGCCATTGTACCGCACATTCGGGTCTGCAATATCGCCGCCGAGATGGCGCTAGTGTAAACTCAACTCCCCGCTCACGAACAAAACGCTGCATGACTTCCGCCAGCAAAGAAACCTTGGATTACCGCAGTGCCGGAGTCGATATCGATGCCGGCGAACGACTGGTCAATGAGATAAAACCGGATATCGCCCGCACCCACCGCCCCGGGGTGCTGGGTGGAATTGGCGGTTTTGGCGGGCTGTTCGAGCTGCCTTCCGGCTACACACAACCCGTGCTGGTGTCAGGCACCGATGGTGTCGGCACGAAACTGATGCTAGCCGAGCAAATGGGCGATCACAGCACTATCGGCATTGACCTCGTCGCCATGTGTGTCAACGACATCCTCGTCTGCGGCGCGGAGCCGCTGTTCTTCCTCGACTACTACGCCACAGGCAAGCTGTCGGTGGCAAAATCAACTGCCATCATTGCCGGAATAGCAGACGGTTGCGTACAGGCCGGCACCGCCCTTATCGGCGGCGAAACAGCGGAAATGCCGGGACTTTACAGCGAGGATGAATACGATCTGGCGGGCTTTGCCGTTGGTGTCGTTGAAAAAGAGGCCATACTGGATCATACCGCGGTCGCAGCAGGAGACCAGATCATCGGCATCGCCTCGTCCGGGCTTCATTCAAACGGCTACTCGCTGGTGCGCAAGGTGCTGGAAGTAAGTAACGCGCAACTGGATCAGCCCATGGGCAGCAAGACGCTTGGCCAGCTGCTACTGGAACCCACACGCATTTATGCTAAACCACTTATGAGCCTGCTCGGCAGCGTAAAGGTAAAGTCCCTCGCCCATATAACCGGCGGCGGCCTGAGCGAAAACCTGCCACGAGCGATGCCCGCTGGCAGCTGTGCGGTGCTTGATTCAACAAGCTGGACGCCGGGTGAGCTTTTCTCCTGGCTACAGGACACCGGCAACATCACCACCGCAGAAATGCATCGCACCTTCAATTGCGGCATCGGCATGACAGTCATTGTCAGCCCGGCTGATGTCACACAAACCAGACAGCTGCTTGAGGATCTGGGCGAGACCACCTTTCACATCGGTGAAATCATCGCCAGCGATAACAACGAGGCCCGGGTAACCTGGAGTGGCTGAGCAGCGCAGTGGACTGGCGGTTCTCATTTCCGGACGCGGCAGCAACCTGATCGCCTTGCACAAGGCCTGTCGTGCGGGTGAGATCGACTCAACCATAACGCAGGTCATTTGCAACAATCCGAACGCGCCCGGACTGGCTTACTGCCGCGAGCACTCGATACCGGCGCAAATCATTGACCATCGGGATTTCCCGGATCGGCTGAGCTTCGACCGAACGCTAATGAAAGCTCTGGACGCAGCCGATGTTCAATTGATCCTGCTGGCTGGCTTCATGCGGCTGTTTAGCGCTGAACTGACTCGCCACTTCGAATCGCGAATGCTGAACATTCACCCATCACTGTTGCCGCGATATCGGGGCCTGAATACACACCAACGCGTTCTTGATGATGGCACTCGCTGGCATGGTTGCAGCGTTCATTATGTGACAGCCGATCTGGACAGCGGGCCGATAGTTGCACGTTCAGCCATTCGGGTCAGTGAAAACCAATCGAGCGACGAACTCGCAGCCGCACTTCTCGAACGAGAACACCGCCTGTACCCGTTTGCTGTTCGTGAGTGTATTAACGGAAATATTCAACTGCGCGAGGGTCAGGTACTGTACCGAAATAAGCCTTTGCCCTACCCGCTGCTGGTTTAGTTCAGTCCAACGCGAACGACCAATCGGCTATCCAGTCTTACCACTATGGCGCTTTTCGGCACATTGCGACTTCAATGATTATCATCAACCGTGTTGCAATCGCAATTTTGTTCTTTCTGCTCGTGCCCGGCCAGGCTCTGCTGGCCGAACCGCTAAAACAATTCGACATCACTTTTAAGGCCGAGACTGACTACCTGACCGTGGGCTCGGCCCGGCTGTCGCTGGTGCCTGTCAACGACTCGGTTTTCAAACTGGAGCTGAAAACCGAACCTGCGGCGTACCTAAAATTCAGCGGTAAAGGCATTGTTGCCGAAACTGCACACCTGGGTTCACTGCAGGCCCCGTTCGCCGCGTTCCGCTACGAGTATTTTCTGCACGGCAGCAAAAAGAAAAGTTATACGGCGCAAATCGATCACCAGCGCAATATCGTCCGTGTCGATCAACACAACAAAATTCACGAACTGGGGTATGAAGGCTCGATCCACGATCGGCTGTCCGCCACTCTGGAAATGATCGATCAACTCACACGTCAACCAGATATCGCGAACATCGAGCTTAACGTGCTCGATGGCGGCAAGTTGCGAACGATGCGTTATATCAATGAGGGCAAGGCCACCATCAAAGTGCCGTTGGGGACGTTCTCTGCCATTCAGCTGAAACGTCAACGGGCGGGCAGCAATCGCGTCACCACCACCTGGTTTGCAGAACTCCAAAAAGATGATCGATCACAACTTATGCCCATCAAGATAGAGCAATACAAGAAGGGCAAGCTGTCGCTGCGGTTGGTGGCGTCAAAATTGTCTGTGCTTGAATAGACAAGCAAGATACATCATATTGAGCTTAACCGGGGGCCCGGACCTCGTTCGGCCACCACATGGCACCTTTGAACACCGATGTGCGCGTTATTGAAATGACAAACTTGAGATCAGCTGTCGCAATAGCCGCCGCAGCCTCGGTCGTACTGGTCGGCTTGTATGTGTGGTGGTTTAAGCCGCCATGGCCGATCAGCGCCGCTTACACCGTTTTTGCCCTTTTGGCCATGCTGGCAGTGCCGCTGGCTTACCGTTGGTTTGGCTACCACGACCACGACGCCATCGTCGACCTGCATGCTCGTGAAGAGCAAGAGCACCGTGAAATGCTTGCACGGCTCGATCGCCTGGAGAGTGATCTTGAATCACTAGGCAATCAAACCGGCACCACTCAGGCACGCTCACTTATGCATTTACTGAATGATTTTCACGAAGTCATCGCCAACCGTTTTGCCGGCAAGCAACTCAGTGCATCAAGCTATCTGGGTGCCGCCAGACGCGTGCAGAATCAGGTGATCCAGAACCTGTCCGATATGGTTGGCGTTGGCCACAGCCTGGCGAGCCTGCAGCGCCAGCCTTCCGCTGACGACAGCGCAGCGCAGGCACAACAACTGAGAATCTCCGGGTTGGTGGAAGATAACGAAAAGCTTTTCAAGGCACTCATCGATACTTCGGTCGAAGTGGCCAATATTCAGCAGATTGGCGAATTCGAACGAACCGAAACACTGGCAAGGCTCAAAGATCTTTCAATCATAGCGCGGCAACAGGGAACATGAAGCGTCTCGCTTTTTCTCCATGCAACACTATGCATCAAGCCACAGGTCAATACGCCTCAATCACACAAATTTACCGGCATATCATGCAAACCTTTAATCACAAGCGAGCGAGTCTGGGAAAAGCTGTTTTGATCTCAGTGGTGCTAATTTTCGTCAGCGCATGCGGGCCCGGTGAAATCGAAAGCCGTGACACCGCTGTGGAACGTTTATCTGAACTCATCAGCGACACTATCAAACCTTCGCGCCGCGAAAACAGCTATCGCGCCAACATCGCATTGACCAACACCAATTTGTTATCGCTGCTACCCGAGATCAGCGAATACCCCGTCACATTGAACGTCAGGGAGACCAGCTCTGTCGAAGTG
This sequence comes from uncultured Granulosicoccaceae bacterium, assembly GCA_937920585.1. Taxonomy (GTDB): domain Bacteria; phylum Pseudomonadota; class Gammaproteobacteria; order Granulosicoccales; family Granulosicoccaceae; genus CAKZSB01. Next base: position 66,848 of record CAKZSB010000026.1, read on the forward strand.
GCCGAGATATTTACATCTTCTGAAAAATCAGGCAAAGGCAGAGATGGCTTCTATCTGGAGATGGCCGAACTGTTCAACCGGCAGCAGAACAAAATAAGTGATGGCCGAACCGCCCAGATTGCGATTCGCAAGATCGCATCAGGCGTAGGCGCTCAATTCATTCTTGCTCAAAGACACGTACCCGACGCATTCTCCCCCAGTAACAACCTGTGGGGCGAAATGCTGATCGCCCAGGGCATCAAGCTTGAGACTATTGCCGAACGCACCGCACCCAATACTGCAGGCGTGATCGTTAGATCATCAAAGAAAGACGAAATCACCAGCAACGGTAAACTCGACATACAAAAACTGCTGACTGCAGTTACCAGTGGCGACTTTGCCATGGGCTATACCAACCCATATCAATCCAGCACAGGGCTGAACTTTCTACTGACCATTCTCAACGCTTTCGCAGATGGCGACGAACAGCAATTTCTGGCGCCAGACGTCTCCAGCGCATTCGAAGCATTTCAAACCGGTGTTCCATTCGTTGCGCAAACGACGCTGCAGATGCGCGATGCGGCCGTGAATAGCGGCGTGCTGGATGCACTGGTTATGGAGCATCAGTCATGGGTTAACGTTAAGGGGATGGGCGACTACGAGTTCATTCCATTTGGTGTACGTCACGATAGCCCGCTGTATGCTACAGCCGAAGCTGATAGCTCCGAGCGTGAAGTGCTTGGATTGTTTGCAGAATTTATTGCCGCCAACCAGAAAAAGGTAAGCGAGTACGGATTTGGCAAACAATCAGACTACGATAACGCCTATTCCATAGACAACGGGGCCGTCATACTCAACGCCCAAAAACTGTGGAAAGAAAAGAAATCCGGGGGCCGCCCGATCGCAGCCATGTTCGTCGCGGATGTATCCGGCTCTATGGATGGAACCCGAATCAAAAACCTGAAACGCGCGCTTGTGGAGTCATCAGATCTGATCAGTACAACTAACGCGATTGGTCTTGTCAGTTACAACGACAGCGTTAATATCGATTTGTTTATCCGCCCGTTCAATGTGCAACAGAAATCCCTGTTTATTGGCGCAGTTGAAAGACTGTCAGCCGGAGGTGGCACGGCTACCAACGACGCTGTGCTCAGTGCCGCAAGCGAACTGGTGCGTTTTTCCGCAGATCATCCTGACCACAAGCTGGTCATTTTCGTGCTCTCAGACGGCGATACCAACAAGGGGCTGGAATATGAAGACGTGTCCAGTGTAATGGAGTGGATAGGGATCCCGATTCACGCGATTGCCTATGAATTGTCCTCTGACCACCTCAAAGCGATGGCGGGTCTGGCCGAAGGCGCATACATTGAATCGAGCGCAGACTCAGCGTCTTTTCGTATCGGCAATTTGCTAAACGCAGAAATGTAAGGCGAAACAACGGTGCGTTACTTACATGTTTTCGGTTTGCTGATCCTGCTCCACGCCATTGTTTGGGCGGGCAGCCATTTCTATATGCAAAACAACAAGCGAGAAGTATTGCTTGTGGTGGATACGTCCTACTCGATGAAAAACAATTTTGAAAAGGTACGCCAATGGCTCAACGATTTCGAACCGGGCGCGCGCTATAAAAATATTATGGTCGGAACGGACAAGGCGTTTCTGGGCCCCATCGACTCGCTGGAATCACGCGAGATGATATTCAGAACAGCATTTGGCAAGCTCAACACGGATAATCTTGCCAATCTCTACAGCGCTTCGAATGCCCACGAAAAATATCTCCTCACAGACACACAATTCGACAAAAAAGGCTGGAATGTAATCCGGTTTTAAATCCGATCTGGCGAGCTTCGGCTCTACTCGCCCGGACCCATGAGACTCAGAACTTTTTGATTATCCGTGCCCGGATACTGTAATCGTTTTCGTCATCGAATTCGCCTGTCTGCATGAACGGCATCAATACATCGGCACTCAACTGAAAGCTCTCGCGCTGCCAGTGCAAGCCGGGCGATACGTACCAGGATTGATTGTCGAGCATCAGTTCTTCGGTTTTTGAATCGTCGAAGTTGAATTGACCGCGTACCGAGATAGTCCAGACCGGGTCATTGGAATCAAGGCCGGTCGCTGAAAATCGCTTACCGGTCGTAACCCCCAGAGACCAAAGCTCGGTGTCGTCACTGACTCGATCAGCATCCGCACCGGATTGCCTTTCAACGCCGAAGTCGATACCGCTGTAGCTGATCGACCCCAGCCGGCCATAGTGCACACCCAGTTGTCGGCTACTGACGAACTCGGACTGACGTTCCTGGCCTGGCAGCCCCTGATAACGCTCAAACTCGAGCCCGGCGAAATACCAGAAGCCGCTGCGAACAGTCGGCAGGGGAACCTCACCGGGTGCCAGCGATTGTTCAGAGGCGGTCTCTGCAGCCCACCCGCCGCTTTCAGCATTTGGCGTTACCGCCAGTTGCAGCTCGGCACTACTGTGCAGCGAAAAATCCCGGTAGCTATCGGTTGAGCCAGACTTAGCAGGCTGCGGATGGATGCTATAGTCGACGTCGGCCAGAACTGGTTGGACGCCGCCAAGCACAGCAAACAAAGCGCACAGTCTCGTTGTTATCATAATTCGTCCCTTTATTCTTACTTGCGCCGCAAACACAGCTTGCAGCGGGCTCAAACGAGCCAGGAAAAGTTACGCCTGCGTTGTTTTTTACCAACAACCCTTCGCCATCCTGGCGAATAATGGGTTCAAACAACTTTTTGTTGTATTTTTGGTATCTTTTATCATTACAGCGAAAAAACTACAAGCCCGTATTCTATCGGAAAGTTAATATTGTTCAATATACAACGCCAAAACAGCTGTATCTTTTCTGAAAATATCTGGGAATTTGCACCGTAAATGTCTAACAACGAACCCGACCCGCCATTGCCAGACAACGATGCAATCGAACCCAGCAAGTCACAGCTCAAACGAGATGCCAAAGCGGTTTTGACACTGGCCGGGCAGTTGTTGAATATGCGGCAAAGCGAGGTTCTCAAGCTTGACCTGCCGGCCAATATCACCGCCGCCATCACCGAAGGGAGGGCAATCACGCGCTTCGGTGCCAGAAAACGTCACACCCAGTACCTCGCCAAGATGCTTCGCAAGGAGGCTGATGTAGACGACATACAACGTGTGCTCGAGCAGCCGCCAGGACAAGTGACTGTGGCAGAGAAGGCGGACGCCGAAGCCCACAAGCAAACACTGGAATTGCTGCTGAGCAACCAGAACGCCGGATTTGCAAAGTTGCAGGAGCACTACCCGGCTCTTGAACGCCAGCGCGTCACTCAATTGTTGCGGCAGATCGGCGCTGCCGGGTTAGCGGAACCGCGGCGAATCAAAGCGCGCAAAGCACTGCTCGCTTTACTGCAGAGTCATGCCAATCAGCCTTGAAGGCAGTTTACTGAACGCGGGTAACCCGCTGGCTACGAGCTGGCGGCACGAGCTCCCAGGCCGGTTTTTCCCAGCTCCCACTGAGCGTATATTGCCGCCGGCCGACTTCATCGAGATTCAAACCAACACCTTTTAGTATTTCGTCAGCGACCAGGGCCGTTACCCCCACTGCCGCTCCACCGGAAAGAATCCCCAACAACGGCAAAGCACCACTGACACGCGGTAAAACCTCGATATTCTGATCGTATTGCTGGCCGACAAAATCGGTGTTGCCACGCACCAGAATTTCGGCAACCGGCCCGGAAAGCCGCAGTGATTCGGTGCTGGCTATCCCATCCGCGATTGAAAAATTTCCGTTGACGGCACTGTACTCAAGGCCTGATTTATAAAGATCACGAAAATCGAGCGTCAATCTTCGCGGCAATGCCTGCAACGCAAAAAGACCAAGAATTCTTCCAGCGCCCGGATCAACGGTGAGAATGCGACCGTTTCTGAGATTGAAAAAGAGCTGGCCAGCGATGCGTTCCAGATCAGGCGAATAAGCTTCCGATGGCCAACGCAATGAAAGCGCTATCTCACCCGAACCCGATGCCATGGTCCGCCCGCCACCAATTTCCTCAACAGCGCGCCCCACATTCAGCAAAGTTGAGTTGACGTCAACCGAGGTGCTGTGGGTAAGCTCACCGTTGCGCTCCCTCACACTCCAGCGACCGCTACCACTGATGCGCATTGAATCCTGTCGGACCGATAATCCGGTGATTGCCATGCCATAGTCTTCGGGTCGGGTTCGCAACGACACTCGCGACAGCTGCCAATTATCCCATTTCAATTTCTTAACACTGATGTTGAAGGGAGGCAATTCGCGCGGATCAAGTGACTGAGCTGTCACATTTTCCCCATCTTCTTCGCCCATTGCCGCCAGCAGTTCGCGATCCAGCAGCTCGAGCTGCAACAGCAGCGGCTCGGTCGGCTCAGCGGTTTTGCGCAGCAAAAGCTCTCCTGCCACGTAGTCGTTGTCGACCCTGTGGACCTGATGCGTGCCATCCCGGAATGCTGTGTAGTGCATCTCGCCGAATAGCTGCGTGCCCACACGGGCCTGTGCCGCATGCAAATTGGCAAACAACGGGAACGTCTCCGCACTCGGTGAATCGTCCGTGGATTCACTGATTTCCAACGCAAAGTCGACCCATTTCTGCGCGTCGACAACGTCAACTTTTCCATTCACCGCTATGCCCGTCCAGGGCAACACGGTATTGTTCGACCCGCCCAGCGCGATCGCCATGCTCTCGACTTTTTCATCGACAACCCGAATTCGCCCCTCGAGCAAATCGGGCACACGCACCCACCAGTCTCGATCCGGCTCCGAGAAATTTACCTCCACTGTGGTCGGCAACCGTGTTGACGAGGCCTTTTCCAGCGGCGCAGGCAACAGGATCGCGGTGCCCTGCAAGTCACTGGTGGCTTTCAGGGAGACATCAGCCGGGGCGCCCTCCGGCTGGCGGATATCAAGCTGAACCTGCCACGGCGATATACCGCTGAACGCAGGCGGCAAGTCGATATCGTAGGAGCGCAGAATGCTGGATACGGCTATCGAACCGCTGGCGAACACGCTGTTGGTTTTTACCCCGTCCACTTTGCGCCGCACAGCATTGATCTGCATCGGCAGACCAAGATAGCGTGCAGCGAGGTTTCGAATGTCGACACCATCGCGGGTAAAACCAATTCGACCACTAACGTTCTGCAGTTTTAAACCGTATTCGCGGGCATTAACGCTGGCATTTTCAACCGCAATATCACCCTTGACGACAAGCCCCCGGGCAATCGAGCCTCGCAATGGTATCTGCAAATCGAGATTGACCAAACCACGTCCACTGCCACGGGCGTCACCGAAGTGGACGCCGACCTCTTGTCTGAGCGGACCGGTTTGCATGAAATCAAGCAGATCGGGGAGTGGTCCATCTGCCTGCGCCTGCACCGCCAGCACAGGTTTAAGATAGCTCTCAAGTGATATCGAGCCGCTGTTGATGTTTGAATCGCGAATTTTTCCACCGTAAAGGGAGCCCTGCAGGCCAGAGGCATCCACGTACAGCGACCCGCTGGTGTCTTCCAGATCTGGCCAGCCGTTTCGATAGTGAATCCTGGCGTCGGTAAATTCGAATTGTGCCGAGGCCTTACCCTTGCCCCTGATGGGTGCGAAATCGCGCAGATCACCCTGAACATCGAACTGACTATGAACCAGATTGCCACTCTTTACCGCGTCGTTCAGCCACTCATAAAGCGCCGGCTTTATGAAAGGTTTGGGATAGTACTTTTTCGCCTGCGCAAGATTTCCACCCAATAACCTGGTTTGCAGCACGATCGGCAGGCTGCCATCTTTGCGTCCCGCCAGCGTCAGCGAGGAGCGCGTTGCGAAATCGGCCGTTTCAATTTGTAAGTCCTGGCCGGACAGGTCCCATCGACCATCACCGGACGCAAATCGCAACGTGCCGGCCAGCGACACCGGTGGCAGTTCATGTTCTGTCAGTTGGCCGCTGTCTATTTCCACCTGTTGTCGCGGTATGGTTACCCGCCCTACGCCCTCGCGAAGGTAGATGGCACCATGCAAATTCGCCACTCCGGGAATCCGCCCTCTCGCATCTGTCTTCAGCTCGGAGAGTTCGGCGATCAGTGTGCGTAAACTGGTTTTGCCGTCGCGTGGCGACGACAGCGCAAGCAGCCAGTCACTGAGGCGAACCGAGCGCAGGGACCCCAGCATTTCAGAGACTCGCTCGGGCTGGCGACGCAGTGCCATCGCCCAAAAAGACGGCGAGGCCAATGGATCGAAAGCCGGTCCGGCCACTCTGATATCACGAATCTGGCGGGTCTTCTTTTCCAGCGCGACGTCGAGCCCCGAGAGATTGTATTCGCCGTCATCGAAACCGGCGCTAAGTTCACTGAACCGCGCATGCCAGCCATCGGGACGTCGATTCCAGTCGACATCAACCGCCAGCTGCGCTGCCAGCTCCACGCCGTCGGCAGCCATGAGCAACGGCTCGGCCGATAAAATCGCGCGTGCCTGTGTCAGGCGAGTGCCCGTCCACTCGCCCCAGAGCTGAACGTCACCCAGGCCTGCTACCTCAAAATCACGCAGGCCTGCAAAGCGCGCGAGCTCCTCGATATCGAGCCCGAGGCCGTTGAGGTAAAAGCGCCCTGCCCAGTCCTTGATGTTTTTGGCATTGCCGCTGAAATCGAAAGCGGCTACCGACACATCACCCAATTCGTTGGGCAAGGCGCTGCTGATTCTGATTTTGTGCTGATCACCGTTGTTGAAGGCGCGAATATTCAGTTTGTCGAGTTTGTAGTCGCGATTCCGCGCTTCATCCCGGAGCAGGATTTCGCTGTCCAGGATGGCGATACTTTCGGCGTTAAACAGCCATTCAAGTGCGCTCGCACCACGATTACCGGCACTTTTACCAGCCTCACCACTTGATGAGCTTCGCGCCAGCGACAGACGCTGGTAGCCTTGAACACTGATACGCCCACTGCCCTCATAGGCGGCGACCAGAGACAAGCCATGCAAACTAACGTTGCGCACCGTCAGCTTGCGCTGCAAAAGCATGTCTCGCGCGTTCAGCTGCAGATCGAGCTTGGGCAATACTAACCGTGTGCGCTTTCCGTCCGGCGACTTGACGCGAACCCCTGTGAGGCTCGCCTTGGCGTCGAATCGATTCCAGACCAGTTCAATATCGTTGATCTGCACCGGACTACCCAGATAGCCACCGGCCAGAGCGGCGATCTGTTCTTTGTAATCATGTACATAGAACACCGCAACTCGCGCCCCGGCCAATGCCAGCGCCGCGAGCATCAACACAGCACAAAAGCTGTACAGCAGGAATTTCAGGGTGAATTTGAGACTCTTTTTCACGCCCGCACGCCCGGTTGTCGTGCGCACGCGCGCGCACCACTGGCTAGCAGTGCGAGACAGAGACTTCGCGTATACATCATGGTTGAGTAAAACCGGCCATTTAATCCGCTTTGCAGAGCTGCCTGTAGCGCCTACAGAATTACCACGTCGTACTGGTCGCGGTTGTACATGGTCTCGGCTTGCAGCCGGATCGGCACCTCGATGAATTCTTCAAGTTCAGCAAAGTAATCGGATTGCTCTTCCAGACACATGTCAACCACTTCCGATGCGGCGACGACAGTGAGCGACTTGACATCAAATTGCCTTACTTGCCGAATGATTTCACGCGAGATTTCGTAACATACTGTTTCAGCTGTGCGAAGCAAGCCGCGACCATTGCAAGTCGGACATTCGGAACACAGGACCTGCTCAAGGCTTTCACGCGTTCGCTTGCGTGTCATTTCGACGAGCCCAAGGCTCGACACCTCGCAAACCTGTGTGCGGGCGTGGTCACGATCAAGTGCCTTGTCCAAAGCGCGCATAACCTGCCGCTTGTGCTCATCGACCCCCATGTCTATGAAGTCAATGATGATAATCCCGCCGAGGTTTCGCAGCCGCAGCTGCCGCCCGATAGCCTGCGCCGCCTCAAGGTTAGTCTTGAAGATTGTCTCCTCGAGATTGCGGTGACCAACAAATGCGCCAGTGTTGACATCGACAGTTGTCATGGATTCGGTTTGATCAAAGACCAGGTGGCCGCCCGATTTCAGTTGCACCTTGCGCTCGAGCGCCTTTTGAATTTCATCCTCGACACCGTAGATATCGAATATAGGTCGTTCGCCGGGGTAGTGCTCAATGCGTGGCAGCATTTCAGGCAAATACTCGGAGGCGAAATCACAGGCCTTTACATAAGACTCGCGCGAGTCGATTCGAATCCGTTCGACACTCACGCCAACCAGATCACGCAAAGTTCGCTGCATTAACGGCAACTCGCTGTAAACGATATCACCTGGTTTCGCTGTGGGGATCTCGCTGGCGATTCGGGCCCACAGCTTGTGCAGGAATGCCACGTCATTGCTGATGATCTCGCCATCAACACCCTCGGCCGCGGTTCTGACGATATAGCCACCCGCGCCATAGTCTTCCTGAACCTTGCGGATCACTTCTCGCAAACGCTCACGTTCAGTCTCATCCTCGATCTTGGTTGATACACCAACGGTGTTCTCATCGGGCAGATACACGAGATACCTGGACGGTGCGGTCAGGTGGGTCGTCAGGCGAGCACCTTTGGTGCCGAGCGGATTTTTGATCACCTGCACGGCGATCTTCTGCTCCTCATGCAGCACTTCCCGAATCGGCTTCTGATGCTTTTCGCCCGCCTCATCGACAACGCTGCTGCCGGCAACATCCGAGACGTGTAAAAACGCCGCTCGTTCCAGGCCAATATCGATAAACGCCGCCTCCATACCCGGCAACACCCGGACCACTCGACCAACAAAGATATTTCCGACCAGCACTGTTCGCGCCCGGCGTTCTATCGACACCTCTGTCAGAACGCCGTTCTCAACCATCGCGACCCGGGTTTCGCGCGGCGATACGTTTATGAGGATTTCTTCGGACATACCCTAGGTTTCTCTGGTCTGACCGGTTTGCGCAACGGTATCGACAATCGCAACACCGAACCGGCCGAGCAACTCGGCAGTTTCAAACAAAGGCAGCCCTACCACGTTGCTGTATGAACCTTCGATGCGCGAAATAAACCCGGCGGCGACGCCTTGAATTGCATAGCCACCAGCCTTGCCTTTCGGCTCTCCGCAGTTCCAGTAGGCCTTTCGCTCGCATTCCGTGACGGCCCTCATCCACACTTTCGTGACACACTCGGCCAATTCTATGCGCTCGCCTTGCCGGACCGCGACGCCAGTTCTCACCAGATGCTGTGCGTCAGACATTTGATCGAATATCTCGGCAAAATGCTCGTAGTTCAACGGCTTGCCTATGATCGCACCGTGAAGCTCGATTGTCGTATCTGCGGCAATCACAAGATCATCGGTGGCCACTGCCTGGGCTTTACCCTGTGCAAGGCGACAGACATAGTCCCCGGCTGGCTCGTCATTAAGCGGGGTTTCATCTATGTTGGCCGCGCATTGAGTGACTTCCAGCCCCAATTGGGCCAGCAACTCGACGCGCCGCACCGATGCAGAGGCCAATACAATATTCGCCATAGCTCAGGCCCGATGATACGGATGGTTATTTAGCAGACTGCAGGCGCGGTATATTTGTTCAGCCACAATCACACGAACCAGCCCGTGCGGGAACGTCAGCGGAGACAATGACCACACTTCACTGGCGCGGCTGCGGCACTCCTGCGCCAGACCATCTGCTCCGCCGACCAGCAATGCGACATCGCGATGACTGTCCATCCAAACCTGTAACCGGCGCGCGAATTTGGCGCTGTCCAAACGATCACCTGATTCGTCGAGCGCGACCACATGACTGCCTGCAGGTACCGCAGCCAACAAACGTTCGCCATCTCGCATAACGACTTCACTGGTTGACTGGCGCTGACTCTTGCGACTGGTAGGCAGTGTTTTCAACCCCAGTGAACACTCGCGTCCAAGCCGTTGTGCATATTCTCGATACCCTGCATCCACCCAGTCCGGCATGCGCCCGGCCACTGTGAGCAGGTGGATTGTCAGCAACGACAATCCAGATCAGCTGCCGACACTTTCAACCGGCTGCAGTTGCCCGGACCCCAGTTCAACCTGCCAGAGTTTTTCCAGCGAGTAGAATTCGCGCGCTTCGCGGGTCATTACGTGTACCAGCACATCGCCAAGGTCAACCAGGATCCAGTTGCCGTCGGTTTCGCCTTCCACGCCGAGCGGACGATTACCGGCTTTTTTGGACTGATCGACGACCTCGCTGGCGAGCGATTTTACGTGCCGCTGGGAAGTCCCGCTGACGACGATCATCCAGTCTGCAAAGGACGATTTCTCGCCGACGTCAATGACGGTCAAATCAACCGATTTCATGGACTCCAGAGCAGTGCACGCAAGTTCGCGCAATTGCTCCGGGGTCAGTTTCTTAGGCGTTTCCTTATCAATCAGCCCGGGCTCCGTATAAGTTGTTGTGTTCAATGTAAGCCTGTACATCATAGGGAACCAGAAAATCGATTTCCATTTGCCGCTGCAAATCTCGACGTATTCGACTGGATGAAATGTCGAATTGAGTCACAGAACAAAGTTGTACAGACATCGATCCCGCACGCTTGAGCATATCACGACCCGTGTCGTTGAGTGCTTCGCCCGGTCGCTCCATGACCACCAACTCGGCGATCGAGAGTATTTTTTGCCACTCGTGCCAGGTGTCAAAGACACGAAATTGATCCATGCCAATCACCAGCACGATTCTCGCGCCGGGGAAGTCTGCCTGCACAGATTGTATGGTATCGACAGAATAACTGCGTTCGCTTCGGCGCACTTCTCGCTCGTCGACCTGCAGCCCTTCGATGCGGCCCACCGCGGCGCGTAACATCGCGACACGATGGCTGGCGTCAACCTGCGCTGCCGACCGATGCGGCGGGTTTCCCGATGGAATGAAACGCAAATGATCCAGTGCATAGCGTTGCCGCACCTCGAAAGCAGTCCGCAGATGGCCCAGATGAACCGGATCGAATGATCCGCCATAAAGGCCGATGCGGGTTACCGCGGCGTCACTCAACGAGTCGTACCGTCGCCGATTACAACATACTTCTGCGATGTAAGCCCCTCGACACCGACCGGTCCGCGCACATGCAGACGATCGGTACTGATGCCGATTTCAGCGCCGAGCCCGTACTCGAATCCGTCGGCAAAACAGCTTGCCGCATTAACCATGACCGAACTGGAATCCACCTCTCGCATGAAGCGCCGTGCCCGCGAAAGATTCTCCGTGATAATGGCGTCGGTGTGACCTGAACCGTATTGGCCGATGTGCTGCATGGCGGCGTCGATGTCGTCGACCACACGAATGGATAACACCGGTGCGAGATATTCTGTAGCCCAGTCCTGCTCGGTTGCGGCAATAGCCTGCGGGACCAGCGAACGCGTTCGATCGCAGGCGCGCAGCTCCACGCCTTGCCCGATCAGCATTTCACCGAGCCGCGGCAATACATCGGCGGCGATCGATTGCGCAACCAGCAAGGTTTCCATCGCTCCGCAAATGCCGTAGCGATATGTTTTGGCGTTGAAGGCCACAGCAATGGCCTTTTCGATATCGGCCTCGTCGTCGATGTAGGTGTGGCAAATGCCGTCGAGGTGCTTGATCACCGGCACCCTGGCATCGGCACTGATGCGCTGAATAAGGCCCTTGCCGCCGCGCGGCACAATGACATCGACATAGTCTGTCATCTGAATCAGCGCGCCGACCGCCGCACGATCGGTGGTGCCTACGACACTGACAGCCGCCGCGGGCAAATCAGCATGCTGCAAACCTTCGGCAATACACCGGGCGATTGCGATATTGGAACGCACCGCCTCGGAGCCACCACGCAAAATCGAGGCGTTACCGCTTTTCAGGCAGATGGCGGCCGCATCGGCGGTGACGTTGGGGCGCGATTCGTAAATGATGCCTATCACTCCCAGCGGGACACGCATCTTGCCCACCTGCAGGCCAGACGGGCGATAGCGCATATCGGTAATCTCGCCGACGGGATCCGGCAAGGCGGCGACCTGCCGCAAACCACTGGCCATGCCATCGATACGCGCCTCACTGAGCTCGAGTCGATCGAGCAGTGCCGCGTCGAGGTTGCGCTCGTGACCGGCCTGCATATCGAGGCTGTTCTCACTTTGCAACGCTGCTCTGCCATCCTGCAGCGCGTCGGCAATCGCCAGCAAGGCCGCATTCTTGGCATTGCTATCCGCCGCCGCAAGCAGTTTGCTCGCCTCGCGAGCCCGACGCCCCAGTTCACGTATCGAGGCCGCTACCTCGCCATGTTCACTATCCATTCAATCAGCCTGCCGCAAGTTCAAACAGTGTGTTCAGAGGAGCGCGCGAGTGGCCAGGAAAGCCCGGCCAACCGGGCGACAAAACCAGAAATCTCGTCCCATAAATCTCCCCCTGAAAGGCCTTTGGAAAGCCTGTCGAGATAGCTGCAATCGCTAATCGAATGCAGCCAGAATTGATCGGGGCGCGAGCGCATTGCCGAGGCGACCAGAGATTGCCGATTCTTCCAGATACCAGCCTGCATCATGGCTCTGGACGCACTTTCCCCAGCCCGCGTTTTCGCCGCTACCGTCGCAATTTTGCGTACTTCACTGGCCAGATGCCAGCAAATCAGTACCGGTGGATCACCCGCGACGCGCAGTGCATCGAGAACTTTCAACGCTCGCCCCGGCTGGCGCTGCAGCGCACTGTCAACCAGATCGAGGATGGTGTAGCGAGAGCTGTCTGTGACACAGGCGAGCACCTGCGCCGGAGATACCTGCCCACCGGGATACAGGATCGCCAGTTTTTCAATTTCCTGGCGCGCTGCCAGCAGGTTGCCCTCCACCATTCGGGTGAGCAACTCAATGCCCTCGGGATCGGTGCTGATCGACGCACGCGCCAGACGGTTTTCTATCCACTGCGCAGTTTGCTGGCGAGACAATGGCAAAGCCTGCACGGTGATACCGATGGCATCGATCGCCTTGTACCAGGCCAGATTTCTAAACCGCCCCTCAAGCTTTCCGGCGCTGATCAGCATCACTGAATCCGGCGGCGGATCATCGCACCATTTCTTGAAGATCGCCGATCCCTCATTACCAGGCTTGCCAGACGGGATATGCAGATCGATAATTTTCCGATCGCCGAACAGCGACATGCTGTTGCCCGCCATCATCAGTTCATCCCAGTTGAAGCTGCGGGCGTTATCGACCTGGAAACGCTCGGTGACGTCGTAGCCACTCTGGCGGCAGACGGCACGAATCTGATCACAGGCCTCCATGACCTGCAGTGGCTCTTCGCCGAAAATCAGATACACCGGCATCAGTTTTTTGCCCAGCGCGTCGCCCAGTTTTTGCGGCTGAATATTCATTGGCTGAATTTTACCCCGAACACCGGTGCCCAACGTTATTAAATGCTGTTTCTCAATTTCACCAGTCAGCTTTTCTCAATCGACTCCAAACACAGTAAACTGCAACTATCGTCACAGACCCGACTGAACATGCCATCACGAACTACAGCGCTTTGGTGCACCCTGATCACCGCTGTTGCCCTGGCATCGCCACTCACTGGCCGGGGAGATACATCAGCGTGTCTCAAAACAATCGCCAATACGTTCTGTCTTGGTGGCAGCACTGGCGAGATTACATTGACTCCGGTTAGCAGTGAACCCGCGGCCGATCCGGCGAACGGCACAGTAGCCGAGTACCAGCTGGATGACCGCCTGCTGCGCGTGGCATCGAAGGAATCCCGAATCTTCAGTATATCGAGGCTGGAGCAGCCCGGAAGCTGGTTAAGCTATACCGACTGGAAGAAACGTATCATCCGGACCTATGGTCAGGGCGAGGACGCAACGACACTGCCGCCCTACGCCACATCGCGCAGTTCGCGTCGCAATGCGATAAATTCAAAGCGTGGGCGCGCCGCGATGATCTGGCCGCAGGATGGCTGGCAACTCGAGCTGATCTGGGATACCACAGAGCACATTGAACTGCGTTATTCGCTGGCCATCGAGACATCAGAAGCCCCCGCCGACAGCGAAGATCTCTAACCCTGGCCTGCGATCTTTACCCTCCCGGAGCACCACCCCATTGATCTACCCGGCGTTACGACGACTGCTGTTTTGCCTGCCCCCGGAAATCGCTCACGAAGTGGCTTTGGCTGCACTCGACAGGGCGCCAACCCGGCTATTGTCTGCCGGCGCCGATTCATCGGCGACACCTGTCAGCGCAATGGGCCTGCGATTTCCCAATCCGGTTGGCATCGCTGCAGGGCTGGACAAAAACGCTGACCACCTGGCGGGGCTTTGCCGACTGGGTTGTGGATTCGTGGAAGTCGGCACCGTGACCCCTAAGCCACAACCGGGCAACGACAAACCCAGATTGTTTCGGCTGGAAAAGGAACTCGCTCTGATCAACCGAATGGGTTTCAACAACAAGGGCATCGACTATCTCATCGAGCGGATGGCAACACGAAAAAGTACCACCCTGGTGGGTATCAATATCGGTAAAAACCTCACCACTGCGCTGGAACGTGCGAATGATGATTACCTGATCGGGCTTCAACGCGCCTACGCGTCCGCTGACTACATCACTGTGAATATTTCCTCTCCCAACACACCCGGTTTGCGCAAATTGCAACTCGGCGAGCAACTGGAGACCTTACTGAAACTGCTGCAGGAAAACAGAGACAAACTGGCTCAGGAGCAAGAACGCCAGGTGCCGCTGGCGGTAAAAATAGCACCTGATATGAACGAGGATGAAATAAACCAGTTCTGCGACCTGTTGATAAAACACAGGATTGATGGCGTGATCGCCACCAACACCACCCTCTCGCGAGCAGGCACCGAACAGTCCCGACACACGGCTCAGGCCGGTGGATTGAGTGGCGCACCGCTTACTGATCTGTCGCGCAACACCATCCGCTCTCTCGCAAATCGATTGCAGGGCGAAATTCCCATTATTGGCTGCGGTGGCATCATGAACGCAGAAGATGCAATCGGACATATGCAGGCCGGAGCCACTCTGGTACAAATATACAGCGGCTTTATCTACCGCGGACCTCAACTGGTGCGGGAAATAGTTGACGCCACTATCTCACTCAACAGGCAACCCTCATGAGTCACTACGATGTATTTAATGGCGACGCAGATGGAATCTGCGCGCTGCTGCAACTGCGCCTGCACTCGCCCCAACAGTCAACCCTTGTGACAGGCGTTAAACGCGACATTAACCTGCTCTCACGCCTCACTCAGGTTACCGACAGCAGTTTTACCGTGCTCGATATCTCGATGGAAAAAAACTGTGCAGCGCTGCAGGAAATACTCGCCGGAGGCTCGACCGTAGAGTATTTTGATCACCACTTCCCGGGGGATATTCCAGCCGATCCAAAATTACGGGCCACCATCGATACCGACGCTGAAATCTGTACCGGTCTGCTGGTCAACAATCACTTGCAGGGCGCACATTTGCCCTGGGCCGTGACGGCCGCGTTTGGTGACAATCTGCATCGTGCCGCACGCGAGGCAGCGACACCGCTCGCACTCTCCGACCCTCAACTTGCGCAACTAGAGGAACTTGGCACTTTACTCAACTACAACGGTTATGGGGCCACGGTAGAAGATCTCTTTTTTGCACCCGATCAGCTATTCCTCAAATTACTGGAATTCCCGGACCCATTCGAATTCATAAAGCAGAGCAGCACCTTCGATACCCTGCGCTCCGGCTATGCCAGTGACATGAGCAACGCGCGTGCAGTAGCACCGCGGTTGCTAAGCGATTCCTGTGCGACATTCACGTTTCCAATGGAGCGCTGGGCACGCCGCGTCGGCGGGGTCTATGGAAACGAACTGGCCCGTGAAAACCCGGATCGCGCACATGCTCTGCTAAGTGAAATCGAAACCGGTGTGTATCAGGTGAGCGTGAGAGCCCCGGTAAACAGGCGCGAAGGCGCCGACGAACTCTGCCGCCAGTTCGACACTGGCGGTGGTCGCAAGGCAGCGGCTGGAATCAACCGCCTGCCAGCGAGTGACATCGACCGGTTCAATGAGGCTTTCAAGCACCAGTTCGACGTCTGATCCAGGTACTACGCATGTTCGAGTAACACGCGAACATGCGCACTGGCACTGCGGCCCAATGAGTCAAGGTCGTAACCTCCTTCGAGCATCGATACAACGCGACCGCCACACTGATTCGCAGCAATATCGAGCAATTCGCCGGTTATCCAGGTGTAGTCGTCTTCAACGAAATTCAGACCGCCCAGCAGATCGTCGGTGTGAGCATCAAAACCTGCCGAGATCAAAAGCATATCGGCATTGAACTCACGTAGTGCCGGCAGACAATCGCGCTGCATTACCTCGCGAAAGGCACTGCCCGACGCACCACCCGGAAGCGGTATATTGATCACCCTGCCGGCCACGTTGTCGCCATACTTTCCAGGGTAGAACGGATACTGAAACGTGGAGCAGAAGAAAACATCCGGGTGATCACGGAGGATATCTTCGGTGCCGTTGCCATGGTGTACGTCGAAATCGATAATTGCCACCCGATTGATCGACTCGTGCTCCAGCGCATGCAACGCCGCCACGGCAATACTGCTGAAAAAGCAGAACCCCATCGACGCTGAGCGCTCTGCATGGTGGCCGGGAGGACGAACACAGCAAAAGGCATTTCGGCTGTGCCCTGCGATCACTCGATCCACCGCCTGCACGCCCGCGCCAGCAGCCATTAGTGCGGCAGAGAGCGAATGCGGGTTCATCGCGGTGTCGGCATCGAGCTGCACCATTCCACTCTGCGGTGAGTGCTCGAACAGCATATCGATGTAGTCGGTACCATGGGCTCGCGCGAGTTGCTCGCGCGTAGCGGCAGCGGGCTCAACCCGCTCAAGCCGGGCCAACAATCCCTCACGGTCGAGGTCGTCGAGCACAGCGGTAATGCGAGCCGGGCGCTCGGGGTGGCCGGCGCTCATTTCGTGCTTGACGCAGTCGGGATGGGTAAACAGGGCAGAACTCATCGATTTTCCAGGCAGGCGGCGTAGGGAGAAAAACAGATTCGCATTGCGGCGGCGCCGATTCCGTTACAATTCCTGTCCCCCAACTCTACCGGATCGACCATGTGGTTCAAGGCCGCCAGCCTCTACCAACTAGAGAATAAATTCGAGCACGATGCAGAATCATTGCACGAATTGCTGCAGGACAAGCTGTTCTCGCCCTGCTCCAGGCGCCAACTGGACAGCTATGGCTGGGTACCGCCCCTTGAAGAGGCCGAATTGCTGGTCCACGCAAGTTCCGGCTTTCTGTTGATCAAAGCCCGGCGCGAAGAGCGGATTTTACCCGGCAGTGTTATTGCCGAGCACATGGCAGAACGTATTCAGGTACTGGAGCAAAAGGTCGATCGCAAGATTCGCGGCCGCGAGAAGCTCGAGATTCGAGACAACGTGGTAATGGAACTGACGGGCCAGGCATTTACCCGCTCCACCTACGACCAGATACTCATCATGCCAACCCAGGGACTGCTGGTCGTCGATAGTGCCAGTACCAAAAAGGTGGATCAGTGCACCTCTTTCCTGCGCGACACACTCGGCAGCTTGTATGTAAAACCGGTTCAACCTGCAACCGACCCTGCAAAACTTTTTACCCGCTGGCTCAAAGGTACACGCAAGCCGCCAGCCGATCTGGCACTGGGTGACGAATGCGTATTGCAGGATGAAGACAACATCGCGGGCATCGTTCGATGCAATAAACAGGATCTGGCCAGCGATGAAATACGCGCTTTGTCAACCACGGGCAAGCAGGTAATAAAAATCGCCATAGAGTCTGCCGAGACACTATCTTTTGTGCTCGACAATGAATTCGTGTTCAGCAAAATAAAGTTCCTGGATACCGCCGAAACAGATGAATCCGACACGGCCGACCTCGACCCCGCTGCTATCTTCGATGCCAACATGACACTGATGGCGTTGCAGTTTTCAACCCTGTTTCCTCGTATGATCGAGGTTTTCGGTGGCGTGAAGGAAGAATAGCGAAAAACCCGGTCGAGATTGTGCACCAGATAAACGCATCAGCTGCATTTTTGAAAAGTCACTGACAAAGTACGGCAACCATGGTC
Organism: uncultured Granulosicoccaceae bacterium; assembly: GCA_937920585.1. GTDB lineage: Bacteria > Pseudomonadota > Gammaproteobacteria > Granulosicoccales > Granulosicoccaceae > CAKZSB01. The sequence continues at coordinate 84,915 of CAKZSB010000026.1, forward strand.
GTGAGACGCAAATGCGAAAATCACTTTTGATTGTCACCCATATGCCATCGCCCAATACGCGCCTGCTTGGCGAGGCTGTGTTACGCGGTGCACAGCACCCCGACATTGAGCAGGTTGACAGCACACTCGTAAGCCCGTTTGATGCCACCCACGAGAGCGTACTCGCAGCGGATGGCATCATTTTGGGTACAACCGAAAACTTCGGTTATATGAGCGGTGCCTTGAAAGACTTCTTCGATCGGATTTACTACCAGGTGCTGGAAAAGAAACAGGGCATGCCGTACGCACTCTACGTGCGAGCCGGGCTGGACGGAAGTGGCACCATTTCCGCCGTGCAGCGAATTATCACCGGTATGCGATGGCGAGCCATATCAGAGCCACTGCTTTGCCATGGTGACTACCGCGCCGATTTCGAAAGCCGGTGCGAAGAGCTGGGCATGCTGATGGCAGCGAGTCTGGACGCGGGTATCGCCTGATCCTGGCACTCCGAAGCGGTCTGCCAAATTGTAAAGAAGCGAGCAGCAAAGATTTGCTAGATTGTGCAGCGCGTGCGTGTGCACTTCAAACCGGCGATCATGCTCACTTCTACGATGAATCTATTTTCAGGCTCTGCAATCCGCGAAAAAGCCCGAGCAACTACCTGTCGACTAATCGTCAGCGGCTGTCTGCTCTCAATTCTGAGCGCCTGCGGCTCGCCGCCGAAGACCAGACCCAACACACTGTACGAGCCACAACGTCTCGACCGCTCCGCTGCAGAAGACGGAATCGAAACCACCCGACTATTGCCGCCACCGCCCACAGAATTAAAAGACGACACGCAAGCCGCTGACAGCGCCCCGTCGGAAAACCCTAAGGCACTTGATTCGCCAATCGATGAGAACGACGCCGACGATACAATTCGCCTCGTACCCCCACCATCCAGGCCGACGATCGATATCGACGATCTGCGTGCCCGCGCTTCGAGCGGCGACACCGATGCGCAGTATCGGCTGGGCATGCTGCTGCTTCGAGACCAGCCGTTGGAGCAAAACTTCGACGCCGCAACCGAATGGCTTAACCTGGCTTCCGACTCAGGTGACCACCGTGCCAAATATGCACTGGGCGACCTCCACTACAATGGCCTTGGACAGACAACCGACTATGGCGCCGCGCGCACACTGTGGCTTGACTCGGCCATTCTGGGCAATGACCAGGCACAACTGAAACTGGGCTACATGTACAGTGAGGGCATTGGCGTCGAACAGGATTATGAAGCTGCCAAACGCTGGTATCTGAAATCCGCATCGTTGGGAAATGCTGAAGCTCAGACACTGCTGGGATCACTGCTCCACGAAGGCAATCGCCTGCCGCCAGACTACGAGCAAGCATTCAAATGGTACCAGCTTGCCGCCAGGCAGGGCCACGCGCACGCACAGTACACCCTGGCAACACTGTTCCACGACGGGCTCGGCACTCCGGTTGACTTTATCTACTGCTCAGCCTGGATTGACGTTGCGGTGGCGAATGGCTACGACGATCACCTTGGCGCAAAAGGAGTTTGCGAGCAGACGTTAAGCGCTGACGACAAAGAAGCCGCCTCGCAGTTGGCAGATGAAATGAAAGCGCGTTTTGGCCCTCAGCGCGCGGGCCTGCTTTAGAAAGCGACTAATTTTATTTCGTGAGCCTGTTGAGCGCAGCCAGCACCCGGCGCGCCGTATCAGCAGGCTGCTCAAGCATAAAGAAGTGATCTCCATCGACACGGCTTGAGGTGATGCAAGCGTTAAGCTTCTGCGCGGATGTGGCAGCTTGCAACGCAAAACCGAATGTATTTTGCCCCATCAAAATATGCGCTGGGTTAGTCACTGCACCGATTGAATGCCAGAGCTTGCGAGGCCATGTGGCAAAAATCTCGGCCTCCAGAGCCGGATCGCAGCAGAGCACAATATCGCCATCCTCTGCCTGACGAGTGCCGTATTCGATATAGTTTTCAATCGATTGCTCGTGCCATTTTTTAAACGCGCCACGAGTTCTGAAATAGCTCAACGCATCGGCAACGGATGACCACCGTCTCCTGCGTTTCTTTGTCATTTTCACCATCGGGTGAACCCGGTCTGTCAGGTGCAGCCATTTCATGAGCGTGAAGATCAGCAGCATTCGGCGTGGAAACAATATGGGATCAAGCAGTACCAGCTTGCCAAACATTTTTGGCTGGGCTGCGGCCATTAAAATGGCCAGAATGCCCCCGAAGCTATGCCCCACAATGATGGCCTCACGACCACTGGCATTGCACTGTTCGAACGCCTCTGCACATTGTTCGGCGATGCGGTTCCAACCCGGAAATTTCGCCACCCCATCACTTGCACCATGGCCTGTTATATCGAGCAGGATCAATTCGAAATGTTCATCGAAGTGAGCAAGAAAAGGCTCATAGATACGCCCGCACAGACCATTGCCATGCAAAAAAAAGAGTATCGGCCTGGCGGGTTTGTCGGTTTTCCAGCCACGCAAGGTAGAGCCACTTCGCAGCTCGCACTGAAAGGGCTGCAGGTTCAATTGCATAAACCTCTATTTTTTTTCACCGGCACCGGAACACAATTTTTCCATCACACGCGAGGCTGCGACCATACCAAACACAGCCGTTACACCAACCAGCGAACCGTAACCAAAATTGCAATCGAGATTGGCGCCTGGCACACCTGGCTTCTCGTTGCCCACCGTTCCATCAGCTCTTGGATACACCGGTTGCTGTTTGCTGAAAACACACTCAACGCCAAATTTTCGTTTTGGATTGGTACTCCAGCCATAGTCAGTGCGCAATCTTTTGCGGACCGTTGCAGCCAGGGGATCATTCCACGTGCGAGACAAATCGCAAATCCCGATTTGGGTTGGATCAGTCAATCCGCCTGCCCCTCCGGTTGTGATTACTCGCACGCGATTGCGTTTGCAGTGATAGATAAGTGCGGCCTTGAACCGGATGCTGTCAATCGCATCGATAACGTAGTTGAAAGTATCACCGATATAGCGCTGCAGATTCCCGGTCACCAACATGTCGTCTATTGCGGTGCAGCGACACTGAGGATTGATCGTAGCTACTCTGTGAGCCATTTGATCCACTTTCGCCTTACCCACCGTGGTGCAGTCGGCATGAATTTGCCGATTGATGTTGGAACGTGCAATGTCGTCGTGATCGATCAGGGTCAACGCACCCACGCCGCTTCTGGCAAGCGTCTCTGCCGCCCAACTGCCAACCCCGCCTAATCCGACCACACAGATATGGGCCTGCTGCAGCAGCTCCAAACCCGCCGCGCCATAAACGCGCGATACTGCGGCGAATGTGTCGTTGCCGTCGCTGTAGGATTCCACTGGCACCAGGGTTTTAGCGCGTACCGTAGATCCGATCGCCCGCGTCTCCCAAGCCCGGCACAATGTACTTGTGCTCGTTGAGATGATCATCAATCGCCGCGGTATACACCGGCACTTCCGGGTGAGCCGCATGAAACGCCTCGATCCCTTCCGGGGCCGCCAACAGGCACAAAAAGCGAATGTTGCGTGCGCCCCCCTCTTTCAGCCGGGTGATTGCAGCAATTGACGAATTGGCAGTTGCTAACATGGGATCTACCGTGATGACCAGACGCTGATCGAGATCAGAGGGCATTTTGTAATAGTACTCAACCGCCTCAAGCGTCTCTGGATCACGATACAGACCAATATGGCCAACCCGGGCAGACGGGATCAGTTCGAGTATCCCCTCCAGCAAGCCATTACCAGCGCGAAGTATCGATACCAGACAAAGCTTTTTACCCGCCAGCATCGGCGCCTGCATTTTGGTTAACGGCGTTTCGATCTGCGTGTGCTCAATCGGCAAATCCCGAGTGATCTCGTAGGCCATCAAATGACTGATTTCCTTCAGCAGTGAGCGAAAAGTTGATGACGACGCACTGGTTCGACGCATCAACGTGAGCTTATGCTGAATCAACGGGTGGTCTATGACGGTTACTGAAGAGTTCATGGGCCCTGCAACTGGTTTGGCTGAGACGAGTCCGGGCATTGTAAAGCAAGGGTGCCCGCTTTGCCGCTGCCACGTGCTATTGTCGGCGCAGTCCAGCCGGGTTTGGTGACCTGGGTCAAGTCGATAGCAGTGGCACGGCAGTCAACACCAGGCATTGCCCCCGGGTGACACAGATTTACTGACAACCCGCGAGAAAACAGCTGATGAGCCTGCGCAAATCATTCGTACTGACAATGGTCGGCCGTGACCACCCGGGTATCGTGAACCGGCTGTCAAACATACTGCTGGAGCACAAGGCCAACTGGCTTGAAAGCCGAATGGCGAATCTTCAAGGCGAGTTTGCCGGCATCCTGCACGCCGATATAGATGCCCGACAATTCACAGCGTTGCTGGCCGAATTGCAAAAACTGCAAGCCGAAGGGCTGCAGATCATAGCCCGCGAAACAGGATCCGATTCACCAGACTCACTGGACCTTCGCACCCTCGAACTTGAAGTTGTCGGCACGGATCGCCCCGGTATCGTCAGAGACATTGCCGATGTTCTCACCCGTTTCGAGATCAACATAGAGGAGATATCGACAGAGTTCTCGGAGGCACCGATGTCCTCCGCTCCACTGTTTAGGGCCACCGCACATTTAACCGCTCACCAGGGCATAGACCTCGATGCCGTGCAGATGGCGATTGAAAATATCGGCAACGATCTAATGACAGAACTGCGCATCAGGATCGGCTGATCAAACCTGCGTCAGTAGCGATCACTGGCAATAAGAAACTGATCGCGCAATTGTTGATAGTCTCGCGCTACCGGATACTGGGGATACTCGCGCATAACACTGGCGGGCGGAGAAAACAGAATTCCGGCATCCGCCTCCTCAAGCATCGACAGATCGTTGTAAGAGTCACCTGATGCGATTGTACGGTACTCGAGAGACTTAAACGCCTGTACGGATTTGCGCTTTGGATCGACCTGCCGCAACCGGTAATCGACAACATTCTGTTCATCATCGATAGTGAGACGATGACACAGCAGCGTGGGGTGACCCAGTTGCCGCATCAATGGCTGTGCAAACTCATAGAATGTGTCAGACAAAATAACGACCTGAAAATGCTCGCGCATCCATTCGAGAAATTCAGCAGCACCCGGCAACGGCTCCAGGCCTGCGATAACACGCTCGATATCAGGCAAGCGCAATTTATGCTGTTTCAATAGATCGAGTCGCTGACGCATCAGCTGATCGTAGTCGGGCACATCCCGAGTAGTGGCCGCCAACGCTTCAATCCCGGTAGTTTTGGCAACGCCAATCCAGATTTCCGGTACCAGCACACCTTCCAGATCGAGGCAGGCAATTTCCAAGTCAGACTCCAGGTTGTTTGTTAGCGTGAAAAGTCAGGGAAGGGATCAAAGTTGCGGTATGAGTCACTGGGAAATATTATCTGCCCACTGGTTGATGAACGCTCCAGCATAACGGGCTCCATCACGTACACCATACCGCCCAGTGCGACAGCACCGGCAATAACTGCAAACGCAATTTTCACTACACTATAGGGACGCTCGCCGCGGATTTTACCATTGCGGCCATTCACAACGAAGCGGTACGGTTTGCCGCGAAACTCAAACGCTGCACTCCACAAGGGCAACAACACGTGTTTGAACGTCGTGTCATCGTGTTGCGTGTGCACGTGATGGATTTGCTGGTGGTCACCACCGATGTGGCGGCGGATATCATCGCGAATGATCGACAACATTACTTTCTTGGCGTATCCAAAACCCTCGTCCAGCGCTACCTGATAGACCTCACTCTGAAAGCCGGCAAGATAGTCCTCGGTATAAGGTACCAGATTCTCCAGATCCCACGGCTGCAGCCAGTCGGTTATTTTGCGCGGCAGGGTTCGAGTGGCACCGATCAGCACGTCGTCAAAATGTCGGTCCGTGCGCCCTTGTACAGGTGTCCAGCGAATTTTAGGCACCATTCTGGTACGCCTGACTCGACGCCCGTTTTCTACTACAGTAAAGCTTTGCTGAACGTAGTAGGTGTCGCCTCGCTGACCTGAATAGGCGGTCACGGTGTCGCTATCGTAGGTCCAGTAGGGAATGTAAATTCCGTTCAAACCGTTGTCTTCACGGGCGAACTTCTTCAGCTTGCCCGGTGCGAACCAGCGTCCGGAGATCCACTTTCGATAGGCCTCGCGAGCCTGTGTTTCAGTGATTGAAAACGGCAGCAGCGCCTGTGGCGAAAACTCCTGAACATCGCCAGTGCTGGTAACCACCGCGGTGCCGCAAAAAGGACAATCACTGGCATGCAGCGTGGCCGCCATACTGAACTCAGCCGCACAGTTGGGACATTTCAGGACCGTTTCGGTCGCACCTAGTTTGCGCGCCGAGTCGAGTCGCTGCAAACCCGAGGGCAGATCCAGTTCGTGGATCTGCTCCTCGGAATCGACAATGGGATTATTGTGTCCGCAATAACGGCACTCCATAGCATCAGTGCCAATGGCATACGTGAGCATGCCACCGCACCGGGTGCAGGGAAAACGGGTCTCATCCCTGGCAACCGGCGCGTCGGTGCCGTCCGTTTCCGGCTCTGGCCAGTCAAACGCAGAAAAACGTTTTTCCAAGATAACCCTTCAGTGAGGAAGAAATACGGGCCAACGCGTTACGCCGCAGGAATCGGCGGCGGCTCATCCTGCTGGAACAAATCGGCAAGCTCGGTGACGCTACCCGCCGCCTGCCATTCGGCCATGCCTTTCGACCACACCAGTGTCGTTGCGGTTAACTCGCCGGAGTCAACGCGCTGCTGCAAACCTTCATTGCCGAAAGGGCCACTCGCCTGACCGTTGACGGCAATATGAAAACGTCTGCTGGCCGGCAACGGCGGCGGCAGCGCGTCTGCAGCGCTTTCTCTGCCAACTGAGGGCTGCATGCTGTTAGCCATTTGTTGACCAACGGCGAGCCCGGCACCCAGGCCGATTCCGGCACCTGCAGCGCCACCCGGATTCTCAGCACCGGCCTCGATGGCAAGCCCGGTCTGGTATTGCATGTAGCGATCGAGATTGCCCACCATGCCTGCGCTGGTGCGCTTATCCAGTGCCTCTTCGACTGCGGGTGGTACTGAAACGTTCTCGACTAACAGTTTGGTCAGTTCAAGCCCGTACTCACCAAACTCCGGCGCGATACGCTGCACAATGACATCGCCCAGTTGCTCATAATTCGCAGCCAGATCAAGCACTGGAATGCCTGCCGACGCAACCGCTGACGCAAAGCGCGAGGTAATCAGGTTACGCAATTGATCGCTAATTTCGTCCACCTGAAAGTTGCCATCGGTGCCTACGATCTCGCGAATAAACTTCTCCGGCTCATCCACTTTCACGGTGTAGGTTCCAAATGCTCTGACACGAGCTGCACCAAACTCCGCGTCACGCAGCATCAGCGGATTTTTAGTCCCCCACTTGAGGTCTGTAAAACGCCGGGTGCTGACAAAATAAACCTCTGCTTTGAACGGACTGCTGAACGCATGATCCCAGCTGAGCACGGTAGAGAGCACCGGCAGGTTGCGAGTTTCAAGCTCGTACATACCTTCACCCAACACGTCGGCCACCTGCCCTTCATTCACAAATACAGCCGCCTGACCGGGACGTACGGTTAACTTGGCGCCGTATTTTATTTCATTGCCGTACCGCTCGAAGCGATAAACCATGGTGTCATTGGTATCGTCAATCCATTCAATGACATCGACAAATTCACCGAATAGTTTGTCAAATAGTCCCACGTTATGCTCCCGCTTGCTCTTGTGTTTTCGCGCTTGCCGAGGCGAGCTTGTTCTTGAGGTCGCCCTCGAGTTGCTCAAGTGTCACCTCTGCCTCACGTCGCTTACGCTTGCCCTCGTCGGCGATTTTAAGGCTCTCCTCGATCGTCGCGATCAGGTTTTCGTTAGCGCGCTTGACTGATTCAATGTCAAATACGCCGCGCTCCATCTGCTCGCGCACTTCCCGATTGGCCTCGCGCAATGTTTCGGCATTTTTCTCGAGCAAATCGTTCGTGAGGTCGGTGGCAGCCTTAACACTCTTGGCCGCTTGCTGAGAACGGAAAACCGTTACTGCCTGGGCCAGTTGGGTGCGCCACAGCGGTACGGTGTTGACCAGGGTAGAATCAATCTTGGAAACCAGGCCCTTGTCATTTTCCTGCACCATTCTGATCGAAGGCAAACTCTGCATGGCGACCTGGCGGGTCAGCTTCAGATCGTGAATTCGCCTTTCAAGATCGTCGCGGGCAGTTCGGATATCACGCAATTCCTGCGATTTCAGGACTTCATCAGTACCTTGTGCCGTTTCCTGCAGCGACGGGATCTCTTTTGTATCCAGCCACACCAGTTTTTCTTCACCAGCGGCGATGTAGAGCTCGAGCGTGTGAAAATAGTCGAGGTTGGCATCGTATAGTCGGTCGAGGCTGGCAATGTCAGTCAGCAGCTTGGTTTTATGATCTTCCAGATTATCCGTAATCGAATCGATCTGCCGACGTACACCCTCGTACTCCTGAATGAATTGCACAACCGGGCGCGTACGCCCAAACAGACGCGCAAAAAACCCGGGCTTACGATTGGGATCGAGGCCGGCAACGTCAAAACCACGCAGCACAGTCACCATATCGTTGAGAGACTTGCCGGCGGGGCCGACATCCTTGTTGCGCACGCCTTCCAGCATGTTGTCACTGATCGTAGTGAGACGCTCCTGTGCTTTACTGCCATAAAACAGGATGCTGTTCGAATCCCCCAACTCGATGTCACTCATCAGGTTTTCGATTTTGGCTCTATCGTTGGCATTGGCGGTCTCGAGCGTGACCATTTCGTTTTTGAGCTCGGGTGCAAGCATTCCCTTTAAAGACTCGACACTTTCCGCAAGCTCCTGCTCAGCGGTGTCCACTTTGTTTTCTGCCATTTAATACTCTCCTAAAAATTGGGTTTCCAGCGCGGCGTGATGCGCTGTAATCGGGTCAGACCCCTTCTTTTTCCAGCTGCGTTTGCAACACTTCGATTTGAACGTCCAGTTCGGTTAGATTGTTTTCGAGCAAGCGTTCTTTCTGCTCGGCTATAACCGTCTCCATTGTGCCTAATACGGCTCTGAAATTTTCTTCGAGCTCACCGCTCTGATTACTTGGATGGGTAGCGGCATAACCCTCGGTTACCCGGCGAGCGCCATCGAGATAAACTTTCAGAAATTTTCGCGCACGACGCAAATCGCGAGGATCATCCTCGACGATATCAGTAATTTCACGAATGCCGCCCACAATACCGTGCAGCCGTTGCTTCAGCTCCAGATTGCGAATCTGGTCGGCAGCACTCTCGATACCGGCAATTTTGCCATCTGCCTCATTGAGGATCTCAATCACTTCTTCGGACGTTACCCCGATCGCCGGTGCATCGGGCAGCGAGCGCGAAGGATCGAGGCCATAGACCAGGAACGAGCCCAGCGATGAGGCCATACCCACGATCAGTGCGGTCGGGATTGAATGTTTGACAACCAGCAGCGCGACGATCGCCATCGCGAGCCCCACTACACCATGCCCCAACAACTTGTACGGGACGGTGCTGAGGCGCCGAACGATTTTGCGCCGCCGCGACTCGACCTCCAGTGTTAGCCCGTGACGGACCAGTTGCGCGCCCACCATCGCCAGCGCAAACCCGACCGCCGCGCCAAAGGCAACCCGCACGTTGCCGTAGAGCACGCCATACAGACTGGCGAACAGTACGGGCAACGGCAAAAGATACAATAACAAGGCACGGCTGGCGGAAAAGACCGGCTTTTTACTTGTCTTGCCCCCAACCCGCCGCGCACCACCCGGTGAGGTTCGGGTAGTCATTTCGACAGCTCAATCGCGGTACCCGATTGATCATTATCCCAGCTGTGCATGAAAGCACTGCAGGAAGTTCCGCCCACCGACAAAACCAGCACCGCGATTCCAATTGTTTTTTTGAGTAACTCGGGCATTGCCACGCTCATCTGCTCCATATCTGGGGAAACTTGCCATTTTTAGGAAAAATTTCAAGCACTTGAAACTCTTTCCTTCTGCCCCAAACCCGGCAATTCTACCAGATTGTCCTGACGAAACCGGTAAAAGCCTGTAAATCCTGTACGGTACTACACCTCATTTGGTTGACAAGTAGTTTCATTGCCCAATTACACACCTCAATGCCTGCTCGTCTCAATCACTCGACCCAATCATCAAAGATTGTCACCAACCTAAAGCTCAAATGCGAAGCGCCGCTAGAGCGGGTTTGAAGCGCTGCATTTCCTTCGATTCGCACCCCCGCTGAAGCCGGGCCACGAAGCGACTCGCAGAGCATTTGACCTCGACCGGTGAATCCTGCATACGCATTGCGATATGATGTTGATTCAGTGACAGTTCTGGTTGAAACCATTCGCACCAAGAGTTCTTCATCAGATGACAAACAAAACCATTTTGGTCACCGGCGGAGCCGGCTACATTGGCAGCCACACGGTCAAACAACTGGGCCAACGCGGCGAGAAAATCATCGTTCTCGATGACTTGTCTACAGGTTTCGAGGAGAGTGTGCTGTTCGGCGAAGTCGTGCAGGGCAAAACCGGCGATACCGAACTCGTCGATCGGGTTCTGGCTGACAACAACGTCGACACAGTCCTGCATTTCGCCGCTCATACGGTGGTGCCGGAATCGGTCGAAAATCCGCTCAAGTACTACGGTAACAACACCAGCAGCACTCGCAGCCTGCTGGAGTGCTGCCAGCGCAACAACGTCAGCCACTTCATTTTCAGCTCCACAGCCGCGACTTACGGCATTCCGTCAGATGGCAAGCCATGCACTGAGGAGACGCCCACAGCGCCGATCAACCCCTATGGGATGTCGAAGCTGATGTCCGAATATATGCTCGAAGATCTCGACAAGGCGTGCGACATGCGCCACGTGATTCTGCGTTACTTCAATGTGGCCGGCTGCGATCCGGAAGGTCAAATCGGCCAATCAACGAAAAATGCCACTCTGTTGATCAAGGTTGCCGCCGAGGTGGCCGTTGGCAAGCGGCCCGAAATCTACGTCTACGGTACCGATTATCCTACGGCAGACGGCACCGGTGTGCGCGATTACATCCACGTGTCCGATCTGGCCTCAGCACACATCGAGGCGCTGGACTACCTGCGCAACGGCGGAGAATCCACTCGCCTGAACTGCGGCTACGGACATGGATACAGCGTTCGTGAAGTGCTCGATATGGTCCAGAAGGTAATCGGTGGACCGATCAAAATCGTCGAACACCCACGTCGCGCCGGCGATCCGCCTGAACTGATCGCCAACGTTGACAAAATCCACCAGACACTCCAGTGGACACCGCAATACGACGACCTGGAAACCATCGTCAGAACCGCGATCGACTGGGAAAAGCGATTGCTGCAGCAAAGCGCCGCCTGACAGCTTTAAATGGCTAGAAGAGCGGGTGCGAAACCCGCTCTTTCAATGTCACGGGCACACCAAACGCCAGTCCGGCGATCGCGCCAAGCGCCATCGATCGCCCGCAACAATCCCCGCCGCACAGAATGTTGTCACGCACCACCGCTTCAAAACCACTGGCGTGCGCCAATAAATGCCAGACGACCGGCAAGCCCTGAATCATATGGCACGGCAAGCCGAAATGCTGTGCTGCGCCAAGTGGATCATAGTCTCCACCGGCAAATGAAAGCGCCTCTTGCAACTTAATTTGTAACTCGCCCGTGGCTATGTTGTCAGCGCTGTCGACCAGGGCCTGCTGAAGTGACCTGCCCTGAACCAGCCGCTGAAGACAATCGAGCAAGGTAGCAGCACCATTCAACCCAACGGGATTGCGACTGTAAAGACTTACGGCACTTGCAAGCGCGTCGGCACCTGAATCGGTACAAAATAAACCAGGAACACAAGCCAGCGGAGGCATTTGTGTGTCGTCGGCGGCGGGTTGGTCAGGCAATGCTTCTTCACCGGCAGCCAGCACAGCGGCAACGAGCGCCTTGGTGGGACGATCCGCAAATCCGCAGTAGCTGCCGCAAGGGCCAAACACACGCATGAAAAGTTCGACATGTGCGGTGCGCTGATAACCGCCATTCGCGCACGCTACTCGTGCGGCAACTCGCGCTGCTTCGCCATAATGCGACGCGTCACCGGTGCGCTTTGACGGGTGTGCAAAATAGGCTTTCTGGCCGGCGTAGACTGATTCGTCTGGCTGGCGGAACAATACATCCCCGCTGTGGGAGATTCGCTTCAGCTGTTCCTGATCGTACATCCAGTGTAGCCCCATGGCGGCGGCATCTGCCACCAGGGCACCATTGAGCGCATCCAGCTTTTCCATCTTCGATCCTGCCAGTGTGTCGAGCGACTGACATCATACAGAATCGATCAGTTATTGCCGCGCTTGCGGCAATAACTGCGTTTGATGCTCAGAGAGCCAGATCGAGCAACAGTTCGTCGGCCGCCGGCGTAGTCTTCTGAGACAAATGATTGGCGATCATTTGATAGTGCCCCAACTGCTCTGCCGGTGGCAATTGGTGCACATCAGCCGCACGAACTTTAAGCGCAACCACGTCTGTCATGGCGTCAATCTGCACCGGGTTCTTGTCACCGCGCACAAAACCGCCCTCTCCGAAACAGTCGCCCGGACCCAACACAGCACCCAGCCCGGAGTTGTCCTGCAGACTGGCGATTCCTTCAAGAATCACATACAGATGATTATCGAGTGTGTCGCGCCCCAGTGCAGCAGATCCACCATCGAATCTGGCGAGTGTGCTCATGGAAACGAACCGCGTCACGGTGCGAGCACTGAATCCCTGAAAAAACTTGAGCTGATTGATTATCGGCATCCAGGTTTCAAGCTCGGGGCTTAGCAGGTCCGGCGGGGCGATTTTCTCGGCGACGTCGCGCAACGCCTGAGCCATTTCGGCACCACTGGCAAACCGGTGTTGCGGATGCTTGGCCAGCGCGCGGGCCAGAATTCTTTCAAGTTCAGGTGGCAAATCTTCGCGAATGGTACGCAGCGGCGGCGCCACATCGTGCACCACGGCACGAAACAATTCACGCACCTTGGAAGCGCGAAACAGCTGTTGCCCGGTCAGCATCTCGAACAGCACGGTACCCAGCGAGTAGATATCACTGCGAGGGCCGAGCTCTTTGCCGGTAATCTGTTCAGGCGACATGTAATTGGGTGTACCCAGCGATGGTCGTCCGTTTTCAGCAGCATCCTCTGCAGAGGTATTGATCGCGATGCCAAAATCGAGCAGCTTTACATCACCGGAGGTCGACACCATGATATTGGCCGGTTTGATATCCCGGTGCACAATGCCCATCTGGTGTGAGAAATCGATCGCCTCGCACACTTCGGTAATTATTTGAATCACGCGATGAGGCGGCAGTTGTTGCTTGCCCTTGCCGTACTGCTTGAGCGATACGCCCTCGACGTACTCCATGACGATGTAATTCAACGGACCGTCGACCCCAGCGTCATAGACGCTGACGATATTCTGGTGTGACAGCCGCCCGGCAGAAAGCGTTTCGGTTACGAACGCTCGTTGCGCGCCCGGCATTCTGCCGGTTTTGGCGTCTGGGGCCTGAACTTCCGAGAGCTTGATCGCCACATCGCGCGACAGGATCGCATCGTAGGCGCGATAGACAATCCCACATGTGCCGCTGCCAATTCGGTCGAGCAGCTGATACTTGCTCACCTTGGCAGGCACAGCAAAGTCCAGCTCCCGAACAGCGCTTTGTGGTTTCCCCATTTCGGTTTCGCGTGCAGTTTGTCTCAAGGAGGTGTTTCCGAGTAGTGCCATAGCAACGCCTGTCAATCAGCCGTCTCTACCGCTAAGCATAGTCAATATTTCCTGATGTATGCCCGCAAATGAACCATTTGACATGCAGACGATTACATCTCCTGGCCCTGCAACCTCCGATAACACGGCGATCATCTCGTTCGTTGAGTGATGAACGGTGGTCGCCGCAACGCCGGATTTGCCAATTTCGGACAAGTCCAGACGCTCGGGCTGCGCGTTGTAGAGCAGCGCAATATCAGCGCATTGCAGAGCGGACGGCATGCTTTCAATATGTATGCCAGCGGCCATGGTGTTGGATCGAAAATCGACCAGCGCGATCAGCTTCGCCCCATCGCGAACCTGCGGCCGCAACGCCGACAAGGTGGCGGCAATTGCCGTGGGATGGTGGGCAAAATCATCAAACACTCGCACACCCGCTATACAGCCGATCTCTTCCAGCCGACGTTTGACACCGGCAAACTGTGCCAGTGCTTCGATCGCCAACGCAACCGGCACACCGGTGTGACGGGCGGCCGCAATAGCCGCTACAGCATTGGATAAATTGTGTTCACCGGCCAGCCCGGCGTCGACTAAAAAAGCCTTGCCGTCAGGCGCGCGAACGACTCCCCCGGCGCCCTGCTCTGTAAACGACCATGCACTGTCCTGGCTGGCGGAGAAAGACTCGGTCTGGCTCCAGCATCCCATCTCCAAGACTTCCTGCAGGTATCGATCAGCGCCGTTGACAACTATCAGGCTCTGCGCAGATATTGTCCGCACCAGATGATGAAACTGACGCTGGATATCGCTGATTGAATCGAAAATGTCTGCGTGGTCGAATTCCAGATTATTGAGTATCAGGGTGCGCGGCCAGTAGTGCACAAACTTCGAGCGCTTATCAAAAAAAGCGGTGTCGTATTCGTCGGCTTCCACCACGAAAAACGAGCCTGCCCCGGCTCGCGCCGACTGTCCGAAATTGCCGGGTACGCCACCGATCAGAAATCCGGGCGACATACCGGCGTATTCCAGAATCCACGCCACCATACTGCTGGTAGTGGTTTTACCGTGAGTGCCGGCAATGGCGACCACCCATTGCTGGCGAAGCACATTGTCGCGCAGCCATTGCGCGCCGGAAGTACAGTGCAAACCCAGCTCCAGCGCCCTCTCCACTTCGGGGTTTCCCCGGCTAATTGCGTTGCCCACTACCACCACGTCGGGGAGCGGTTGCAGGTTCGCGGCGCTGTAGCCTTCCATCAAGTCGATGCCGGCTTTACGCAACTGCCCGTCCATAGGCGGATAGACATTGGCGTCAGAGCCGCTTACGCGATGGCCGGCTGCGATTGCAAGCTGCGCGACACCACCCATGAATGTGCCACAAATGCCCGTGATATGCAGATGCAAGGCGGTCAGTCCCCGGCAATCAATTCAGGACCTGCAAACAGACTGAACACCAATAGCGTCAAAAACATCAGCAAAAGAGCCATCGCAATGCCACGCCCGAAAGCAATGTCGAATGTGTGCTGGAAGATGTGGGCAAGCACGATCAGCGACCAGCCGTCCAGCAGCAACACCAGCGCGATGACCAGACCGTCGAAATTACCGTCGGCGTCAGGCGCCATATAGGGCAGCAGGGGCAACGCCACGAGATAGATGACGACAGAGGAACCGCAGATCGCACAAAAAGCCTGGTTAAACCGCGCCCTTCGATTCTGCAATTGCAGCATCAGGTGCAGAAATGCTGCTGTCAGCCCCAACGCTGCTACGCTGCGGGCCAGAGCACCACCAACCGAGTAACTGACCAGCAAACTGATCATACTGACGGCAAGCGCGAGCACAACGCTCAGCTGCAGCGCCATGGGGTGCGCCGGCAGGTCCTGAGGCTTGATGCGCAACATGGCGATTGCAACAAATTGTTTGAACAGACTCAACAAAGATCAGCCCCACCGATGGACTTTGGTCGAAAGCAGCAATATAGCCCAGATTACCGCTGTGATTCGGTTCCAAAACGGAAACTCGATTCGAGCGAGGGCCCTAACCTGATACCATTCGACGTCAGCCATGGGAGCCGGACCATCTGCAGCAACGACGTAAAACGCCTGAAAGCACTGATCACTTATACCCTGACGTGCGAGGCCGCTGAATGACTGAAAGTGCCTACAAACCCGGCACCCCTGCCACGATGCGCAATCGTTTCAGAGGCTTTCTGCCCGTGGTGGTTGATGTAGAAACAGGTGGATTTAATTCCACAACAGATGCGTTGCTTGAAATCGCGGCGATTGTCATCGAGATGAACGACGACGGCAGGTTGCAGCCGTCTTCTTGCATCAGCACTCATGTGGTCCCGTTTGAGGGCGCCAACCTGGATCCGAAATCCATGGAGGTCAACGGCATTGATCCATGGCATCCGTTGCGTGCTGCCCGGCAGGAACGGGATGCGCTGGGCTACATTTTTTCACCGATCCGCAAAGCGGTGAAAGACGCGGGTTGCACGCGCGCTGTACTGGTGGGCCACAACGCACACTTCGATCTGGGCTTTCTGAATGCCTGCGTCACGCGATCCGGTATTAAACGCAACCCGTTCCATCCATTCAGTTGCCTGGATACCGTGACACTGGGCGGCCTTGCGCTGGGGCAAACGGTATTGTCCCGAGCCGTACAGGCAGCTGAGTTGGAGTGGAATCAGGCAGAGGCGCACTCGGCGGTCTACGATACGGAAAAAACCGCCGAGCTATTCTGCCATGTGGTCAACCGCTGGGAAGACCTGCAAACCTAGAGACAGTGTCTAGGCCGGTACTGCGGCTTGCACCATTCTCTTCAGATCACCTGATTCGTGCATTTCCATCACGATATCACAGCCACCAACCAGCTCACCGTCGATGAACAGTTGCGGGAATGTAGGCCAGTCAGAATAGGCTGGCAAACGTTCACGCACTTCCGAATCCTGAATAACATTGACGTACGCAAACTCGCGCTCGCATTCTTTCAGAGCTGCAGACGTACGGCTCGAAAATCCACACATCGGCATCTGTGGCGTGCCTTTCATGAACAGAATCACCTTGTTATTCTCAACGTGATCCTTGATTCTGTCTTCTACTTCCATCTTGCTTTGCCTCTTGCTATGCCCAAAGGTCGCGTCGGCGCGGGATGCGCCAGACAGCAGCGGGTATGGTTACACATCTGACCGTCTTATAGTCTGGTGTTTAGCAGACGCGTTTCAAGAAAAATACTCATGGTACGCACGTCATGTAGCGATTGATTTACCGTGGGCAGTTTCTTACCCTAGATGATCGCCTCGTGCCCGCCCCGGAACCGTCAGGACTATCCATGTCACCGCAGACCTCAAGCTCGTTAATCCCGTCCTATGCCAGATTACCAGTATCGTTCGTACGGGGCGAAGGCGCGCGGCTTTGGGATGACGAGGGAAACGAATACCTGGACGCGTTGGGCGGCATTGCGGTTTGCGCTCTGGGACACGCCCACCCGGACATCACCCGGGCAATTTCAGATCAGGCCGCAACCCTGCTGCACACTTCTAATCTGTTCGGCATCGAACATCAGGAAAGACTGGCAAGCCGTCTGTGTGAGCTCAGCGGGATGGAAGCGGTGTTCTTTTGTAACAGCGGTGCGGAAGCCAACGAGGCCGCAATTAAGTTAACCCGGCTCTACGGCCACAGCCGGAATATCGACAATCCCAGGGTTATCACCTTCAACGACAGTTTCCACGGCCGCACCATGGGCACACTCAGCGCCACCGGCAATCCCAAAGTTCACGCAGGTTTTGAACCGCTGGTCAGCGGCTTCGTGCACGTGCCTTACAACAACATCGACGCTGTCGCGGCGCTCGCCGAAGACCCTGAGATCGTCGCCGTGATGGTTGAGCCCATCCTCGGCGAAGGCGGCGTCGTAATCCCCGACGATGACTTCCTGCCCGCGCTGCGCGAGCTCTGCTATCAAAATGAATGGCTGCTGATCGCGGATGAAATTCAAACCGGTGTTGGCAGAACCGGGCACTGGTACGCCAGCACAGGCATGGGCGTCATCCCGGATGTTATCACCAGCGCAAAAGCGCTGGGCAACGGCATTCCGATTGGCGCCTGCCTGACCAGAGGCGTCGCCGCAGGCCTGATTCAGCCAGGCCACCACGGCAGCACATTCGGTGGCAATCCATTCGCCACACGCGTCGGTCTGCAGGTGCTGGAAACATTGCAACGCGACGACCTGCCGCAACGCGCTAAAAGTGGCGGCGAACGCCTGCAGCTCAAACTCAATCAGGCATTGCACAATCGCCCGGAAGTCGTGGAGATTCGCGGCCGCGGCATGATGATCGGTATCGAGCTCGACACTGACTGCTCAACTCTTGTGAAAGCTGGCCTGGAGCAACGTGTCATATTCAACGTTACGGCCGGCAACGTTCTCAGACTGCTACCACCCTACAATCTTCGCGACGACGAGATTGACGAAATTGCCAATCGGGTGACTCGATCGATAGAGAGCGTGTGTCAGGCGACTGACGCAACACCCGCATGAGTGTCCGCCACTTTCTCAGCGAATCCGACCTCACCGGTGACGAATTTCGTGCCGTAATCGAGGCCGCCATCGATATAAAAAAGCAATGGAAAAGCGGTAAAACCCGCGACACCCTGCGCAATCGCACACTGGCGATGATTTTCGAAAAAGCATCCACGCGGACACGCACCTCGTTCGAGGCAGGTATGGTCCAGCTCGGCGGCCATGCTATCAATCTCTCGCCCAATGACAGTCAGCTTAGCCGCGGAGAACCTATTACCGACACGTCGCGGGTTATGAGTGAGATGGTGGACGCAGTCATGCTACGCACTAACAGTCATGCGACACAGCAGGAATTTGCCAGCGTATCCAGGATACCGGTGATCAACGGGCTCTCGGACAGACTGCACCCCTGTCAGCTGCTGGCAGATATCCAGACATGCGTAGAACTTCGCGGCGATGTAAAAGGTGCCAGAATCGCGTGGATCGGCCCCGGTAACAACATGTGCAACTCCTTTATCAACACCGCACAGCTACTCGATTTCACGCTCGCCATCGCCTGCCCCGACGCGTTGCGACCGGACGAGAATCTCGCCGGGCAGCATGCCAGCCATGTCGAATTCTGTGACACTGCAGCAACGGCCTGCCAAAACGCGGATGTTGTTGTGACTGACGTCTGGGCCAGTATGGGGGAGGAGCAGGATGCGGCTCAGTATGCCGAACTGCTGCGCCCGTATCAGGTCAATCAGGCCCTGCTCAAGCAGGCTAGTAAAGACGCGATATTTCTGCACTGCCTGCCAGCGCATCGCGGCGAAGAGGTAACGGCAGAGGTCATCGACGGGCCTCAAAGTGCCGTTTGGCAGGAGGCGGGGAATCGCCTGCACGCACAAAAAGCACTACTGGAATTCCTGCTCCTGTAGCAAGCTCATGCCAGGCCGAGCAAAACTAGCAAACCTGCATCACGGAACTACGCAGTAGCACTTACCTGCCACCGCCTTGTGGAAAAAATCTTGCAAAAGGGTCAGGACATTCGTCCTGAGCAACCTTTGCAGCATCTTCCTATCATGAAACTTCCCTCTTTACGAAACGCGGTCCTGATGCATTTCGGCGTAAGTCTGGCGATCTTTCTGGTTTTGGTTTACCTGATGATACGTGTCTGGTATCCGGGCGCTCTCTTCACGATGGACGGGGGCATACAGGGATTGTCGATACTCGCCCCGATCGATCTGGTGCTGGGGCCATTGCTGACACTGTTTTTCTATCGACCGACAAAAAAGAGTGTCAAATTTGATATGTGTTGTATTGCCCTGGTCCAGGTTCTGGCACTGGGTTACGGCATTCATGCGGTCTATCAACAACGCCCAGTCGCGCTGGTGTTCGCGCAAGAGCGCTTCGAAACGGTGTCTCACTCGGATTATCGTGCATCATCATCAGACCTTATCGAGCTCGGCGTTGAGCCGCTCGCCCTGGAACAGTTTGGCGACAATTCTCCACGTCTGGTATACGCCAGGAGCCACACGCCGGAAACCTATGGCGATTATCTTGCAGACCTGCTGAACGGCTTGCCCGAACTCAGGGAACGCAGCGATCGCTATTTGCCACTCGGCGATGGCAGAACCAACATAGAAAAGTACGCACTCGATCCGGAGTCGATTGACGATCAAGCGGTGATCGAAGTGCCGGCGGTCAGCCCTGCGGACGAAAAAGTTGTCAATGAGGCACGTTACGAACTCAGGGGACGCTACGGGATGGCACATCTGGTGCTGAATCAGGAGTCGTTCAAGTTACGTCGTATCGAATCCCTGAAACAGCCTTAAGTTTCCAATTTATTACAGCTAGAAAAGCTCAAAACGGGTGACAGTACTATAAATGTTAGTATCTAAAGCGGTTCCTTTGATACCCAAAAACCCGAACGCTGTCTGGACATCCAGAGCTGATTTCTATCCTACCCCCTACATGATCCAGAACTGGCGAACTGTATGAACTACCTCTTTCTGATCGCCGCGGCGACCATGATCAGTCTGGCCGTCATACCCATCATGGTTCGGCTGGCGCCTTCTCTGGGCATGATGGACATCCCCGAAAGCCGCAAAGTACACACCAACCCGATCCCGCGAGTCGGTGGCTGGGGCATCATTATTGGCGCGCTCATTCCAGTAATGACGCTAACCAATATCATGGAACCACTGGTGCTTTGTTATCTGGCCGGTTCACTGACCTTGCTGGTATTCGGTGCACTGGATGATCGCCGTGAAATGGGCCACTACACGAAATTCATTGGCCAGTTCCTGGCGGTTCTGCCCATGGTTTACTGGGCTGACCTGTACGTTCTTGAGTTCCCGTTTATCTGGTTTGAACTACCCGAGTGGTTTCACCGCGCTTTCACCGTGGTCGCCATGATCGGTGTGATTAACGCTATCAACCACTCTGACGGGCTGGACGGGCTTGCCGGTGGAGAAGCACTGATATCGCTCGGCGCACTGGCGCTGATCGCCTACTTCTCACCCGGCAGCGACCTCACCATTGTGCTGGCACTGGCGGCGATTGGCGGTCTGGTTGGATTTCTGCGCTACAACACGCACCCTGCCATGGTTTTCATGGGTGACGGCGGCAGCCAGTTTCTGGGTTTCACACTCGGCTTCCTCGCAATCCTGCTCACCCAGCATACCAACACCGAAGTCAGTAAAAGCGTGGTATTGCTGCTGCTGGGGCTGCCAATTGTCGACATCCTCGTGGTACTCAAAAAACGCTCAATGTCCGGCTCTAATATCTTCCAGGCAACGCGCAATCACGTGCACCACCGCCTGCTGGAGATCGGCCTTGCGCACAAAGAATCTGTCGTTGTCATTTATTCGCTGCACACTTTTCTCGTCTGCTGCGGCATCTGGCTCCAACAGGGCAACGACTGGCTGATTGCCGGCCTCTACCTGGCCGTGTGTGGTTCAGCCTTTTTTCTGCTCAACTGGGCAGAACGCAACAACTGGCGTCCCGGCAAGTCTGGTGTATTTTCAGCGTTTTCGAAAAGCCTGGATGCGGTTGAACAAAAGCAGTTGCTCATGAAAAGCTCGCGTCGATTCCTCGAGCTTGCGATACCCGGTTACCTCATCGCACTGGCAGTCTGGATCAACGATATCCCTCGTGATTTCGGCATCGTGGCGGTTGTACTGGCCGTGCTGCTGGCGATTCAGAACTTCAACATCTATCCGTTCCGGGTCAACACTCGACGCGGCATCATCTACATCACCGTGGTCTTCGCGATATACCTGTCGACCATCGATCGCGTCACCTGGCAAAACCCGTGGGCTGTCGGCCTGGAGATCGCATTCTATGCGTCGGTTTGTCTGGCCATTTTCCTGGCCATTAAATTCTCGCCCGGCAGACGCAAGGAAGAATTTAAAGTCACCTCTTTTGACTACCTGCTGTTATTCCTGATCGTGGGCTCATTGCTGTTCTCCCGCACCCCGTTGCAGTTCGGAACGTTCAACGTAAACGTGTTTGTGGTCGTGCTGGCAATTATCCTGTACGCATCGGAGCTGCTATTGGTAGAGCGCCGCGAACGACGTGATTTTCTGGGCTCGGCAGCACTGATCACGCTGATTCTAATTGCGCTGCGCGGACTGGATCTGATCCACCTGAACATCGGGCTGGATCCAACCCAGTAGCGCTGCGAACGTTTATACCGGCGACAGGCTCTGACGCTTGTCGTCGATAACATCGTGAGCCAGGTCACTATCGATATGCGTCAGTTGTTCGGCAAAGCCAAACAACAGAGCAGTGTCGCAAAGTAAATTAACCAGCCTTGGAATGCCGCGGCTGGCCTCCCAAATGGTTTGCACCGCAGCATCACTGAAGATTTCATGTTCGACGCCTGCGACCATCAGGCGATGGCGAATATAGGCGTGCGCCTCTTCAAGATCCAGAGGTTCGATGTTGTGATCCACCGTAATTCTGTGCCGAAACGGCACACAGGCCGGATCGCTCAGAGTTTCACGAAGACCCGCCTGCCCCACTAACACCAACTGCAACAGATCGGCTCGATCCGCGTTCAGATTGGACAACATCCGCAGATGCTCGAGCATCTCGACACTCAGATTGTGCGCCTCGTCGATAACCAGCACCGGCCGGTTACCTGCCGCCTGCTGTTCACCCAGGTAGTTACACAGTCGCTGGTACAGCAGCACGCGATTATCACCACTCGGATCCTGCTCGAAAGCCAGCAGCATCCATTGCAGCAGCTCGGAAAAATTCTCGGGCATTGTGTGCGACATCAAGCCGATCGTAAGACTACCCCTGTCGGACTTCATCAATCGGCGCACCAGGCTCGTTTTCCCGGAACCGATTTCACCGGTTATCACCGCAAAACCCGACTGGCTCATAAACACGTATTCGAGCATCGATAACGCCGCCTGATGCCCCTTGCTCAGGAAGAGATAACGGGTATCGGGGCGCATCAGAAAGGGTTTTTCGGACAGACCGTAAAATGCTTCGTACATGATATCCAGAGACGGCTCGCGCCGCAGTTCAGTTGTTGGCCCCGACTACCCTGGCGCCGCAGCGAAGATGATACCAACGATCAGGTGAAAACCGCAGCCAGATGAACGGCTTGCCACGCAGATTTCGCCTATACTGCGCCTCGCCCTGTTCAACCAGATAAAGTCGAAAAGACACGCTATGACCGCCAGCAGCCACAACGATCACACCCTCACTGACCGCCTGATCGATTGCATCGAAAACGATATATTGCCACTTACAACTGCCGGGGTAGCCGCCGGAAACAAAATATTTGGCGCAGCACTGCTGTCTAAACACGACCTGACAACCGTACTGGCGGAAACCAACAACGAAACCGAAAATCCGCTTTGGCACGGCGAGATGCATTTACTCAAGCGCTACTACGAATTGCCGGCCAGCGGACGCCCGCAACCGACGGACATGATTTTTCTATCCACCCACGAACCCTGCAGCCTTTGCCTGTCGGCAATCACCTGGAGCGGATTCGACAACTTCTATTACCTTTTCAGCCACGAAGACTCGCGCGACGCCTTTGCAATCCCGCACGATCTGAAGATTCTAAAAGAGGTATTCGATGTCGATCCTGGCGAATACCGCCGCGACAACGCATTCTGGCGCTGCCATGCGCTGCGCGACCTGGTCGCCGGCCTGGATGAGAGTGACTCAGGCACCTGTAATAACCGGATTGACAGCATTGTCGAGCGCTACAATCAGCTGTCAAACGCCTATCAGGCCGACAAAGGGCAGAATGACATCCCGCTGAACTAGGGGTAGGCTATCGGTCGGGTCCACTTCTTTTGCCGCAAATGATCACGATTGGCCATCGCATGCTCAAATCTGCGCTGCTTGCAGCGCTCTTCGCCACAGCGCTGATGCTGCCGACAGTGTATGCCGACCCGGCAGACCCAGCCATCGGCGTTTGGCAAACCGAACGCGCAGATAGCGGCGGTTTTCTCCACGTGAATATCACCTCGTGCGACGACAGACTCTGCGGCACTATCCTGCGTGCATTCGACAAAAATAACGAACCGGTTGCCGATTATGAACACCTGGGCAAACCGATGATCATGAAAATGCGCATTATTGGTGCAGGTCGCTACGCCAAGGGCAAAATCTGGGCGCCAGACAACGACAAGACTTACAGATCGAAAATGCAACTAGATGGCTCAAACCTGATCGTCAATGGTTGCATCGCCTTCATTTGTCGTTCGCAAACCTGGATAGCAGTCCCCGCTACTTGAAATCTTCAGCCACACCCATCACGAGAAAAGCCATGAAACCACTCGCTATTCTGTCAATTTTACTGGCATCACTGGTCGCACCTTTCGCCTACGCCGATCAATGTCAGTTGCCGTCATTTATCGAAGAGGGAAGGAACTACGAATTTCAAATAGCGGACAGCATTCAAGCTGTCCAGGTGATCGAGATCGACGCACAAAGCTGCTGGGTAAGAATAAGCGACCGCGACTGGATCAATCTGGCCCACACCACTGCCATCAAAGACACCACAGTCGACAAGCTGCTGCAGTCCAACTCGCCTGTGGGACGCTGGTCTTGCAAGTTTGCAGCAACTGGAAAATCGCTCGGTAACTTCACCTATGGCGCCAATGGCGAACTACTGATCTCGGGCGAAGGCTCCAACCGCCGGGGCACCTGGGCGATAAGCGAAAACAATACATTGTCCTGGCGGTACGAGGGCGGTGGCGGTGAAGATCTGGATTACTGGGAAGTATCAAACGGCGTAATGAACATCACCGAAGGCGCCGACAAACTGACCTGCAACAGAATTCAGTAGCGGCGATCGACTGCGGCGACTCTGGCAGTTTGCCGGGTCGCCAAAAGCGGCTTTCGCAAAGCGTGCCCGGGCATGTTGCGCGCGGCCATGCTGGTGGCGCTACGGTATCGGGGGGATTAGAGCGGGAAAACTAAATGGAGCTGGCGATAGGATTCGAACCTACGACCGGCTGATTACAAATCAGCTGCTCTACCAACTGAGCTACGCCAGCACCAAGATGGGAAGTGTAGTCGACATGATCGATGACATCAAACAAATTAAGACTACTTTTTCTACACTTGACTATCGACTCGAACCGATACCTCGCCACTGGATAGCCCGGTCACGCCGTTTGGTGTTTCCACCAATAGCCTGCCGCCTTTATCGATGCCGCGTGCTATGCCGTTTTTGACACTGCCAGCGTCGATTATTGATATGGGCTGGTTGTGTAGAAAGTCGTACTGCGACCAATCGGTCGCCAGTGTCTGCATGGCGAGGGCGTCAAATTGCATTGCCACAAGGTACAGTTCGGCGGCAATCTGTCCAATCAGCGCGGATCGATCGGGCGGTGTGCCACCTAACGCTGCGTAAAGATCGGTGTTGGGCTGATCGATACCGGAGCGCTCTGCCCCCTGCCGGTAGTTAATCCCGATTCCGGCGACGATGACGGTGCCGGAGGCTTCTGACGCGCCGGTTTCAATGAGAATGCCGGCGAGCTTGCGACCCTGCTGATAGATATCGTTCGGCCACTTGACCATGACATCAGCCAGCTGATGTCGCCTCAATACACGGCAGACGGCAGCACCGGCCAGCAACGAGAATCCCGCTATTCGCGCGATTGGTTGTGGCACGCGAAGCTGAACCGAGAAGGTGACGCCACCGACCGGCGTCAGCCATTGTTTGCCACGCCTGCCACGCCCTGCCGTCTGCTGCTCGGTACAGCACAGCGTGAACTCGGGCAATGTTCCACCCTGTTCAACTAACCAGCTGTTGGTTGACTCAATCGTCTCGAATAGAACGACCTCTGGCGCGTGATTTGCCACTGCCATACAGGCATCTTTGATTGCATCGGCGTTCAGCGGCGTCATTGACATTCCGGCTCGACCACAATCCGCCTGTTGCGGCTGTAAGGCGGCTTTATCCGTTTTGGACCGAACGCTCTGCATACCGCTGCCAGATTATAAAAATACTCTTTCACGTCAGTCATTTAAGCAATCCCAATACTGTGAAGATCAAGCTGATTTCAAGCGCGCTTTTAC
This sequence comes from uncultured Granulosicoccaceae bacterium, assembly GCA_937920585.1. GTDB lineage: Bacteria > Pseudomonadota > Gammaproteobacteria > Granulosicoccales > Granulosicoccaceae > CAKZSB01. The sequence continues at coordinate 110,743 of CAKZSB010000026.1, forward strand.
TCGCCATGCTCAACGTTCCGGCGGCGATAGCCGATCGAACGTACCTGTACCAGGAGTCAGATGGTACGGTCTGGCACACAAACATCAACCCGCGCGCGCAGGATGGCTCCCGATTTACGCTGCTTGAGATTCGCGGGCGCGCGCCTGCCGTGGTTTCTTGCAGAGAAACCGAACTCGCCAGGCGAGCTGAGCAATTTGGTGCGCAAATCGAACGCCACGCAACGCTGAACGGCGTGGATGCCAATCTGATCAGAGCCTTGATTCGCACAGAATCGTGTTTTGATAACTGGGCGATTTCCGGTGCCGGCGCACAGGGCCTGATGCAGTTGATGCCGGCGACCGCGCGATCGCTGGGTGCAGAAAATCCCTTTGAATCAGAACAGAACATCGATGCCGGCACGCGCTATCTCGCACGCATGCTGCAACGGTTCGATCACGACATCACGCTGGCGCTGGCAGCTTACAACGCCGGGCCCGGGGCAGTACGCAAATACAATGGCGTGCCGCCCTACGCCGAGACACAAGCCTACGTTAAAAAGGTGATGGCGCACTATCGTCAGTATGCGATCAGTCAACCCACCCATTGATATTGACCGGCTCAACCATACGCTCGGTAACTCCGGATGAATCCGGCAACCGGTACCCTATAATAGGCTCCGGTTTCGGTTATTGCATTCCCTGGCGGCCGAGCCAATTGATCGCGAGCCAACACGCTCTTCACCCTGAAAATTCACTACGATATTTGTTGAATGAACCAAGAAGCTACAGCGCCTGCGGCAAACTTTATCCGCTCGATGATCGAAAAGGATGTGGCTGCCGGCAAGCACGAGGGGCTGGTTGCGACCCGTTTCCCGCCCGAGCCAAACGGCTATCTTCACATTGGCCATGCAAAATCGATTTGTCTGAATTTCGGCGTGGCGGCGGAATTTGGCGGCTGGACTAACCTGCGCTTCGACGATACCAACCCCGATAAGGAAAGCGAGGAGTACATGGAGGCGATCAAGCGCGATGTCTCCTGGCTCGGTTTCGAGTGGAAGTCTCTGTGCAACGCATCTGACTACTTCGATCAACTCTATGACTACGCAGTTTTGCTGGTAAAAAAAGGCGCCGCCTACGTCGATAGCCTCTCGGCGGAAGAGATTCGCGAGTATCGCGGCAGTTTGACAAAACCCGGAGTCGACAGCCCCTACCGTACCCGCAGCGTGGAGGAAAATCTGGACTTGCTGGAGCGGATGAAAAACGGCGAATTCGCTGAGGGCGAGCATATTCTGCGGGCCAAAATCGATATGGCATCGAGCAACATCAATATGCGTGATCCGGCCATCTACCGGATTAAGAAATCCAGCCATCACCGCACTGGCAACCAATGGAACATCTATCCCCTATACGACTACACCCATTGTCTGTCAGACGCGATCGAGGGCATTACCCACTCGCTGTGCACCCTCGAATTCGAAGATCACCGACCGCTCTATAACTGGGTGTTAAAACAGATTGATCCGGCCAGCAAGCCCGAGCAAACCGAATTCGGCCCGCTCAATCTGGAATATTGCATTCTGAGCAAACGCCGTCTGGTGCAACTGGCCGAAGGCGGTTTCGTCGATGGCTGGGATGACCCGCGCATGCCAACCATCGCCGGTATGCGCCGACGCGGCTTCACGCCGGCTTCTATACGCGACTTCTGCTCACGCATCGGTGTGACTAAAAACGAGGCGCTCATTGAATGGAGTGTGCTGGAAAATAGTGTCCGTGAGGATCTGAATCGCAACGCTGAACGACGGCTGGCCGTGCTCGATCCACTCAAGATCACGATCACTACTTTGCCCGAGAATCACCGCGAGTTAGTCAACCTGCCCAATCACCCCAACCGTGAGGAACTGGGCACACGAGAGTTGGCCATCACGCGTGAAATGTATATCGAGCGTGCGGATTTCGAACAGGAACCACCACCGAAGTTCAAACGACTGGTGCCCGGTGGCGAAGTGCGTTTGCGCAGCGCCTATGTCATTCGCTGTGACGAGGTGGTGCTCGACGATGATGGCAAGGTCACCGAACTACGCTGCAGTCACGATCCGGACACACTGGGGCGCAAGCCCGAGGGGCGCAAAGTCAAAGGGGTGATTCACTGGGTGTCAGCCGCCGATAGTGTGGCAGCAGAGGTGCGGGTCTACGATCATTTGTTCAATCGACCTGACCCGATGGCAGAGGAGAATTTTCTCGACGCCCTGAACCCTTCTTCGCTGCAGCTATACTCCAATGCGCGTGTCGAGCATCACGTGGCCAGCGCACCGGCAGAGAGCCGGTTCCAGTTCGAACGCGTCGGATATTTTGTCGTGGACATGAATTTGTCCAGCGCAGAACGCCCGGTGCTGAACCAGGTTGTAGCGCTGCGAGAAAGCAAGACAGCCTGAGCGTAGCCAACAGGAGAGTATCGTGGAAAAGCGTGTAACCTTCCCAGTTTTAGTTCTGCTCACAGCAATTGCCGGCGGCTGTGCTGTCCAGCCTACAGATCCAGCTGACCCGGACACCGCGTTCGGCAATCAGTTCGGCACCCTAAGATATGAGATAAAACCGGGCGACAACCTGGTGCTGGTGGCTGCAGACATCACCCACGAGCGTGAAAACTGGCGCCGTATTGCCGATTTTAATCGCATCGACAATCCGGCATCGATCAAGGTGGGACAAGTCATATACATCCCGCGCGACCTCATTCCGCTGGATAACACTGCGCCGACTCGCGAGGTGGCGGGTCGCCCTTCGGCGACCGTCAGCGCGGTCAAGCCCACCGACACCATTCAGACCGGCCCTTTACCCGAGTGAAAATCCTGCTACTGGCACGGCATGCCAAATCGAGCTGGAATGCGGGTGCTGCGACAGATTTCGAGCGCCCGTTGAACGACAGAGGCTTGCACGATGCACAGATGATGGGCGCGCGACTGGCTGATCGCGCATTAGCACTGGATGAAATTGTCTCCAGCACCGCCAATCGGGCAATCACCACCGCAAGAATGCTCGCCGATGGCCTCAATCACAGTAAACCAATCACTCAAACAGCAGATATCTACGAGGCTTCCAGCCAACGAATCCTGCAAACGATCGCCAGTCTGGCCGATGATCAGCGGCATGTCATGCTGGTAGGACACAACCCCGGCATGAGCAACACCTGCAATACACTGTGTTCAACCGCTGACATCGATATGCCGAGCGGCGCGATTGCCTGCCTCGAGCTCGATATCGACCAATGGGCTCACCACTACCCGGACTGTGCAACGCTGCGCTGGTACGACTATCCAAAAAAGCGCTGACCCAAGCAGCGCGAGACCAGCTGGCTAGTCGGGATCGACTTTCTCGAGCACGACCGTAGGTGCGTCGCCTCTGCGGTACCACGGTGGCTGGCGCTCCATCTCAACAAAGGCTCGATCCCGCTTCTCAGCGGAGTCATACCAGCGCATCGAGGACCAGTTTTCGCCCAGCAGATGCGCCGCCGCCATTGTGTCGGTCGACGGCATTGTGACTTTTATACCGTAATTTTTCATGGCCCGGGGATCAACAGAATCTCAGTATGTTAGGGTTGCAGAAATAGTACCGTAGCCAGGCGTCTGCCGCAGCAACCGAACTGAGTGCCGCACCTGATGGACTACACAAACGGCGCTTCGCGCCTCGAATTTCTGATTTACCACCTTAAACGCGGCAGCGGTGGATTGTATCCTGTCGCGCGCGACTTACGGAGAAAAACCCATGATCAATCGCCGCAATGTTTTCAGATTTTTTGCCTCGACAATCGCTGTTACCACCATACTCCTCTCGGCTTGCACGCAGGAAACGCAAAACAAACTCGGACGCGCTGTGCAGAACTGGACTGGCACAGACGGCGTGCTCGAGATCTACGCCGGCGAAAAGCTGGTGAAACGATTCATGAAGATTGACAAACTCTCTACTGCAACGGGCACCAATCGGGATGTTGATCGCCCCTACCGCTTCGGCTACGGGGTGCTGGATACCAACCTTAATGGTGAAATCGACAGCGGGGAAACCCAGGTATATTTCGAATTCAGCGATTATTCCACTTCATACATTTTCTACGAAGACCCGGCATGACAGTTCAAACATCTTGTCGGCAATTGCCTGCGCGGTAACCGAATTGAAGGCCAGCACACTTGATTTATAACGGAAAAGGTCTAAAACATACGGTTACGTGATCGGGTGATCACCCATCACGTTCTCACCCCCAATCGGGCCCGTTCTTGCGGGCCCTCTTTTTTTACCTGATACCTGGCGCGCCGCGCACGGTTCATCAGTTATAATCCGTCGTTTACCCTGCGGAGAATCAGCGCATGAGAATGGATTTTTTCAGCGACCAGATCGAAAAATCCATTGCCGGATCAAAGGCAGACGTCAGTGGCGATGGCAGCAAATTCGAGGCACTGGTCATCAGCGATGAATTCGACGGTCTGAGCCCGCTGAAGCGCCACAAAATGATCTACGCAGTGCTTGATGAACACATCAAGAGTGGCGCCATACACGCCTTGACGATCAAGGCCTACACTGCCGCAGAATGGCAGCAAAAACAGGCCTGAACAGCCGACGACGGCAACTTAAAATGTGTCCACAAGCGGCTGTTCTCGGCTCAGACTACGGACACATTGTGTACACTGCCTGACGCTATTCGGCCGTCGGTGATCGCTTCCAATGCACGATAACTCCCATCAGCACAAGGCAGACGCCTGGCTTGACCAGATTGGCGAGCAGATCAATGCCATCGACTGGTCACAACTGGTGCGTAGCCGATACACACTGCACTGCCGGATGCTGCGCAATCGCGCGACCCTGCTGTACCCGGCGAATTTGTGGCACACCGATGCACGCGCATTCGAATGGTTGCAGGCCTGCGCGATAGCAAACAAAATGCAACTGCGTGAATCGAGTGAAAGTGAGGGGCCGGCAAAAGATTTCGCACCTCAGGGCGTATCGACCCTGGGCCTGCATATGCTGCTCTACCCCCATGATCCGGGCCACAACGCCGACCCTGCCCTCCAAAACGGCGCTCCCGGCTGTGATATTGCCGCCGTGGTGAGGCTGGCACAACTGGCCCGAAAACAGGGGCGCTGCACCAGCGGTTCTTCGAATGCCCTGCTTCAAACCAATGCCGATGACATTCTAATTTACAGCTGCAACGTAGTCAGTGCTGCAAGCTCTCGTGTTCTGGAGTACTTCGCTGGCCAGCAAACGCAGGTTGTCAGCTACTCCGTTTGCGACGAGCAGTACGTCGATGTATTGCTCGGCGGCGGTGAGCCCTCAGCCGCACTGACCCATCCGATTTCACGCATGATAGGCCATCGCATCGAGCTGGAAATTTTCGCCGAATCAGGTAAGCCTGCGATCGGACTATTGCGCGCCTCATACAGCCGGCCTTTGGCCATCTTGCCCAATCTTCAATCCTCTCAGAATCAAGCGCCTGCAACGGCATTGTCACCCGCCTGAAGCACTAACAGGCCCTTTTCGGACATCTGTCAATGGCACTAATCCGCATGCGCGCCGTCCATCTTTCCTATGGCCCGCAAACCCTGCTCGACAGTGTCGATCTGACCATCGAATCCGGTGAAAAAATCGCCGTCGTCGGACGCAACGGCGAAGGCAAATCGACACTGTTGAAACTCATCGCCGGCGACGTCCAGGCAGACAGCGGCGAGATAGTGATTCGCGATGGCACCCGCATCGGTCGGCTGCAACAGGAAGTGCCAGGCACCACCGATAACCGCACCGTTTTCGAAATTGCAGCCGATGGACTTGATCCAGAAACCGCTGCGTCGGCTGTGGCCACACGCGATGCAGAGGGATCGGTAGAGAGCGCCGATGCGTGGCGTGCCGCCGCGGAGATCAGTAACGTCATATCCCGTTTGCAACTGGATCCGGATGCCACCATCGACTCGTTGTCGGGCGGCCAGAAACGTCGCGCCATGCTGGCTCGCGCACTGGCGGGACAACCCGACTTGCTGCTAATGGACGAACCGACAAACCATCTCGATGTCGAAGCGATTCTGTGGCTCGAAGGATTTTTGAAGAAGCTTCAAATCGCTTTGATCCTTGTCAGCCACGATCGACAGCTCGTTCGCAATATCGCCAACCGAATAATCGATATCGATCGCGGCCGCGTGACAAGCTGGAACCATACCTACGATCGCTTCCTCGAGGCTCGCCAGCAGGCACTGGAAAATGAGGAGCGCCAGAACCAGCTGTTCGATAAAAAACTGCAGCAGGAAGAAACATGGATCAGGCAGGGCATCAAAGCTCGACGAACGCGCAATGAAGGCCGTGTCAGAGCGCTGAAAAAGCTGCGCCAGGAACGCGCACAAAGGCGTGAACAGACCGGCAACGCCAACCTGAAACTACAAAGCGGAGACCGGTCGGGCAAGATTGTGTTCGAGCTGAAAGATGTTCAATTCAGTCATGCTGATCAGCAGCCCATCGTAAAACGCTTTTCGTGCACGATCATGCGCGGCGATAAAATCGCCATCATTGGTCCGAATGGCAGCGGAAAAACCACGCTCGTCAAACTGATCCTCGATCAGCTGCAACCCGACAGTGGCACGGTAACTCAGGGTACCAACCTGAAAATCGCCTATTTCGATCAGCTCAGACAACAACTCGACGAGAATCGAACCGCAGCGGACAACGTATCGGAAGGCGCTGACTTCATCGAAGTATTTGGCGAGCGAAAACACATCATGGGGTATATGCAGGACTTCCTGTTTGCACCGGAACGTGCACGCGCACCAATCAACAAGTTATCGGGTGGTGAGCGCAATCGTCTTTTGCTGGCAAAATTATTCACCAAACCCGCCAATTTGCTGGTGCTGGATGAACCGACCAACGATCTCGATGTTGAAACCCTGGAGTTGCTGGAACACACCATCGCCGAGTTCTCAGGCACGGTACTTCTCGTTAGTCACGACCGCGAATTCATTAACAATATCGCGACGAGCACACTGGTGCTCGATGGCAAGGGCGGGATCGAGGAGTATGTTGGCGGCTACGAAGACTATCTGAATCAGGTGTCACACGCTGAAAAGAACGTCCAGCCGGCGGAAAAGAAAACCGCATCGAAAGCCAAACCTTCAGCGCCCGCTGTCAAGGCAAAGTTATCGTACAAGCTGCAGCGCGAACTCGATGCACTGCCCAATCAGATCGAGAAAATCGAGGAAGAAAAGGACGCGCTCGCGTTACAGCTGTCAGACCCTGCTACCTATCAACTGCCCGCACCTGAACAGGCATCTTTGCAGGACAAATTCAGGCAAATGGAAACAGATCTGAAGACAGCCTATGACCGCTGGGACGAACTGGAGGCAATGGGTTAGCCTTCAGCACGTTCGGCGAGTAACAACGATTGGCCCGTCATGGTGGCGGGCTGCTCAATACCCATCAATTGCAGCACCGTGGGCGCAATCGCCGACAAACCAAAACCGTTGGCCAGTTGCCAGGGCGTTTTGTCTTTGATCATGCAGGCAACCGGAAAAGTGGTGTGTTGAGTGTGTGGTACACCACTGACCGGATCAACCAGCATGTCGGCATTGCCGTGATCGGCTGTCAGGATCACTGAATAACCAGCCACGTTGGCGGCCTCGACCAACTCTCCAACGACACCATCCACCACCTCTACTGCTTTGATGACGGCCTCCGGCACTCCGGTGTGACCGACCATATCACCGTTGGCAAGATTAACCACAATAAAACCATAGCGGTTGGCCTGTAACGCGGCTAGCACCGAGTCACGCACTTCATACGCGCTCATCTCGGGCATCAGATCGTAGGTTTCTACCTTTGGCGACGGTGACAAACCACGGTCCTCCTGTTCAAAAGGCTGCTCGCGCCCGCCGTTGAAAAAGAAGGTTACATGGGGATATTTTTCGGTTTCAGCCGCATGAAATTGCGCCACGTTCGCATCGCGAATAGCAGCACCAAGCGTTTGCTCAGGTTTATCCTTGGCAAATGCAACAGGACAATCGAAGCTGTCGTGATAGTGGGTCATGGTAACCAGCGACACCGGCTGAAATGCCGGGCGTTCAAAATGTGCAAAGGCCGGATCGATAAGCGCCATGGCCAGTTCTCGCGGGCGATCGTTGCGGAAATTGAAAAACACCGCATGACTTTGCCCGGCGAGTGTATGCCCGCCTTCGATTACGGTCGGCTTTACGAATTCATCGGTCTCGCCACGGGCCCACGCAGCCTCGATCGCCTCCCGGGCTGACTTGGCGCGCCCACCTACTCCATTTACCATTGCCTGCCAGGCCTGTTCGACTCGCTCCCAACGATTGTCACGGTCCATCGCAAAATAGCGACCGCTCACCGAGGCGATGGTGCCACTGGCCGCTTTCAGGGCAGGTTCGATTTCATCGAGGTAACGTGTGGCACATTGTGGTGCCGTGTCGCGCCCGTCTGTAATCATGTGCAGCACCGGCACGACATTGTGTTGCTGACAACAGCTAATCAGCGCCAGCACATGATCGAGATGGCTATGCACTCCCCCATCGGAAACCAGACCGATCAAATGCAGTGGCTCGCCAGCTGCAGCAGCTGCCCGACACGCACCGGAAATCGCAGGATTGGCCGAAAAGCTGCCGTCGCGGATCGACTCATTGATCACAACCAGATCCTGTCGAAGGATCGCACCACAGCCAATCGTTAGATGGCCCACCTCTGAGTTGCCCATCTGCCCGTCAGGCAATCCCACGGCCGCACCCGATGCCTCCAGCACGGTGACCGGGTTACTGGCAAAAAGCTGGTCGAGATTCGGCGTAGCTGCCATCGCCACAGCGTTATTCAGCGGCGATGGATTCAGACCGATGCCATCCATAATGACCAGCAATACGGGCTGGCGGGGCGCTAGAGATTGGTTTTGCATAGATACGGTTTTGTCCGGGACCGGATCAGCACTAGCAACGATCAGACCTTGACTGCCGGCACATGGTCGGTGCTGTCAGGGCGTCGTGGGCTTATTTATCCGTTGAATCATTAGGCTTGGGTTTGCCTGCCGCGTCCTCGAAGTCCTCACGATCGAGCTCGGCCTCCATCTCGTCGTCAGTCATATCAGTCGCACTGCTGCTCACAGCTGCACCCACGGCGTCCTGACCGGCCGATGGCGAATTCTGGTCATTCTGCTGATACCGGGCTTCTGCCGCCTTGGAGTACTCCTCTTTGCGCTTGAGGAACAGCCTGGAACAAAAGATTCCAACCTCGAACAGCAGCCACATAGGCAGTGCGAGCAAGGTTTGCGAGATGATGTCAGGCGGCGTTAAAAACATACCAATCACGAACGCCGCGACGATAAAGTACGGCCGTTTACTGGCCAGCCCCTCGGGCGTTGCAGCCCCTACCGCAACCAGCAGAATGGTTGCGATGGGTACCTCAAAAGCAATTCCGAAAGCCAGAAAAATCGCCAGCACAAAGTCCAGATAACGCGCGATATCGGTACTCACCTCAACGCCTGCCGGCGCGACACTGGTGAAGAATCCGAAAACCAGCGGGAAGACAACAAAATACGCAAAGGCAACACCGACGTAGAAAAGCAAGGTGCTGGACAGCAGCAGCGGGAACGCCAGCCGCTTTTCGTGGCTGTAGAGCCCGGGCGCCACAAAGGCCCAAATCTGATAAAGCAGAAAAGGTGCAGTGGCGAAGATCGACAGCATCAGCACCATTTTGAACGGGATCAGGAAAGGTGCAGCGACATCAATTGCGATCATGCTGGTGCCTTCCGGCATGTGTCTGAGCAGCGGCTCAGCGAGCAAGCTGTAGATCTCGTCGGCAAACGGAAAAAGGCACAGAAACACAATGCCAATCGCCAGCACCATGCGCAGCAGGCGATCACGCAGCTCAACAAGGTGTGAAAGCAGCCCCATCTCGGCGCCACCGTTGTTAGCGGAGGCAGTCATGCTGAACCGGTTTTGGTGTTATCAGGGGAGTTGCTCACCGAGGCGGCGATATTGTCGTTGTTGTCTTTCACTGCACCGGCGGCATCGCGAACCTGCTCAACCGCCTGATCCATCCCGGATGACAAATCGCTGCTGGCAGCTTTGGCAGTTTTCTCAAAATCAGAGCGCGTCTCGTTGACCATCTCTTTGAGCTCACGGATCTGATCTTCCTGTGAGTCGAGCAGCTTGCGCACTTCCTCGGTGTTCAACTCGGATTGCAGGTCGCGCTTCACACCGGCCACGAACCGCTGCATCTTGCCGACCCAGCGACCAACGCTGCGCGCCACTGTCGGCAGGCGCTCGGGCCCGATCACAAGCAATGCGATCACGCTAATGAGCACGACTTCCTGAAAGCCAACGTCAAACAATAGATTTCACCGAGGCGTCAAGCGACTGCGCAGGCTGTTGCCTTGTGCACTGGTTAACCTTCTTTCTTTTCGGCTACTGCCTCGGCACCGTCGGCCACTCGCTCTGCAACCGTATTGGTCGCATCTTCGATTCGCCCGGAGACTTCATCGTCATCGCCTTCAGCTTCCGGCTTTTCCTTTACCGCTTCCTTGAAACCTTTGACTGCGGAACCCAGATCGCCGCCCAGATTGCGCAGACGTTTGGCTCCGAATATAAGAACAACTATGACCAGCACGATCAACAGCTGGGGGATACTTGGCATCATTGTTAGTTACCTGTCTGGTTTTGCAACTTGTCTATTTTACCGGTCGGGCGGCTTTTTCGTCGTGACCTGAGGTTCCGAACCGGCGCTCAAGTTCCTGCAGTATGTCTTCCGGGCCAAGATTCTGCTCGGCCAGCATCACGAGTGTATGAAACCACAGGTCGGCAGTTTCGTGAATGATATCTTTTCGATCACCCGATTTTACGGCAATTATCGTCTCGGTGGCTTCTTCGCCTATCTTCTTAAGAATGGCGTCTGTGCCGCGCTGATACAAGCTCGCCACGTAAGATTCTGACGCAGTCGCACTTTTTCGTTGCTCCAGCTGGCGGGCAAGATCCGCTAACACTGTGTCTTTCATGACATTCCCGGATATATTTCATCTGGATCCTTAAGCACGGGCTCCACAGTTTGCCAGCTGTCACCTTTGAGCTGCTGATAAAAGCAGTGAGCTCTGCCAGTATGGCAAGCCATACCGCCTTTCTGGTGCACCTTGAGCAGAATGGTGTCGCCATCGCAATCGAGGCGAATATCAGCCACAACCTGCACGTGCCCGGAGGTTTCGCCCTTGTGCCACAACCGCTGCCTCGAGCGGGACCAGTATACCGCCTCGCCGCGGGCCAGCGTCTGCTCCAGCGCGTCGCGATTCATCCACGCCATCATCAGCACCTCGCCAGATTGCTCATCCTGCGCAATCGCGGGAACAAGCCCGCGGGAATCCCACGCAAGCTGATCCAGCCAGTCACCCGACATTGACGTCATCCTCTTTCCGGATGTGGCGTACTTCGATACCGGCCTGGCTCATCGCAAGCTTGGCCTCGGCGATCGAATACTGGCCAAAATGAAAAATGCTGGCGGCCAGCACCGCATCGGCCGCACCCAGTGTCACGCCGTCACAGAGGTGCTGCAGATTGCCCACACCGCCAGAGGCGATCACCGGCACATCGACGGCATCAGAGACTGCGCGTGTCAGAGCGAGATCAAATCCCTCTCGCGTGCCGTCGCGATCCATGCTGGTCAATAACAATTCGCCGGCGCCGTATTGCGCCATTTTCTGCGCCCATTCAATCGCGTCAATACCGGTGGCGCGGCGCCCGCCGTGGGTGAAAATCTCCCACTGCCCTGCCTGGCCGTCGACCTGGCGTGCATCCAGCGCCACCACGATGCACTGGTTGCCGACCCGATCGGAAGCTTCGCGGACGAGCTCGGGGTTTGATACGGCGGCAGTATTGATGCTGACTTTGTCAGCGCCTGCGTTGAGTAAGCGGCGAATATCGGCAAATTCCCGAACCCCGCCACCAACGGTCAGCGGGATGAAAACCTGTTCAGCCACTTTCTCAACAATATCGAGAATGATTCCGCGGTTGTCGGAGCTTGCGGTGATATCGAGAAAGGTAATTTCATCGGCACCGGCGGCATCGTAACCGCGTGCGGCGTCCACCGGATCGCCGGCATCGACGATATCGACAAAATTGACCCCTTTGACGACTCGGCCGTTGTCGATGTCAAGGCAGGGAATGATGCGCCTGGCCAGGCCCACCTAGGCGGCACCGGCGGATTGGGACACTTGCTGCAATGCCTGCGGCAGTGAAATCTGGCCGTCGTAAATGGCTCGCCCGAGAATTGCACCACTGACACCGTGTGCTTCAATCGTGCACAAGTGCGCAATGTCGTCATAGCTGCTGACACCGCCCGAGGCGATTACCGGAATGTCGATGGCTTCGGCCAGTTGTGCCGTGGCCTGTCGATTAAAGCCCTGCATCATGCCGTCGCGGTTGATGTCGGTATAGACGATCGCACTCACACCAACACCCTGAAAACTGCGCGCCAGTTCCATCGCATCAGCAGTTGAGGCCTCGGCCCAGCCATTCAGCGCGACCTTTCCATCGCGCGCATCGAGGCCGACGATCACCTGGCCGGGCTGCTCCTCGCACAATCTTGCGACGAACTCTGGTTCACGTACCGCCTGGGTACCAACAATGAGCCATTGCACGCCGACATCGAAGTAGGCGCGTGCGATCTGTCGATCACGAATCCCGCCACCGACCTGCACTTTCAGATCAGGCAGGCTGCTGCAGATCTCGCCAATGATGGCAGCATTGCGTGGTTCACCAGCAAAGGCGCCGTCCAGATCGACGATATGCAGCCTTTCCGCTCCTTCGTCTCGCCAGCGGGTAGCGGTGGCCAGCGGATCGCTGGAGAAAACCGTGTTGTCTTCCATTCGCCCCTGTTTGAGGCGCACACACTGGCCGTCTTTCAAATCGATTGCGGGGATCAGCTGCATAGCAACCACTTGTTTTTGCTTGTAAACACTAGACGCTCCAGCGGCTGAAGTTGTGCAGCAAGCGCAATCCGTCGCGCGCGCTTTTCTCGGGGTGGAATTGGGTTGCGAACACATTGTCTCGCGCGAGCGCACTGGCAAACGGATGCATGTAATCGGTGCTACCCGCTATCCATGTATTATCGTCCGGGCGCACAAAATAGCTGTGCACGAAGTAAAATCGCGCGCGATCCGGAATACCCTCCCAAAGCGGATGCGATGTGCACTGCTCAACTTCATTCCAACCCATGTGGGGCACTTTGAATCCGGTTTGATGATCCGATCGATCGAACTTTTCCACCCGCCCCGGAATAAGCCCGATGCAGTGTGTTCCGGCATTCTCATCACTGACTTCCAGCAGAACCTGGAGCCCCATGCAAATGCCCAGAAACGGTTTCTCGCGACAGGCTTGCAAAATCGACTGAAGCAAGCCGGCACGCTCGATATTGCGCATACAGTCGCCAGCCGCGCCCTGACCTGGAAAGACGATTCGATCGGCAGCGTCGATGTCAGCCGGATCCGAGGAAATCTGCACGAGTGTGTCCGGGGCAACTCTTTCAAGCGCCTGCGCGACCGACTTCAGATTGCCCATCCCGTAGTCGATGACGACCAGTTTTTCTGACACTCAGAGACTGCCCTTAGTCGACGGCATACGACCGGTCATGCGTAAATCCTCGCTGGTCGCCGCTCGCACAGCACGTCCGAACGCCTTGAAAATAGTTTCAATTTTGTGGTGCTCGTTCTGGCCTCGAAGGTTGTCGATGTGGAGTGTACAACGGGCATGGTTGGCGAATCCCTGAAAAAACTCGCGTGCCAGATCTACATCGAAACGCCCGACGTGCGAGCGCACAAAATCGCACTGATAAAACAGCCCGGGACGGCCGGAAAAATCGATCACTACTCGCGACAATGCTTCATCGAGAGGCACATAGGCGTGTCCGTAACGTGCGATACCAGTCCGATCACCCAGCGCCTGGTCGAAAGCCTGACCGAGGCTGATGCCAATGTCCTCAACAGAGTGATGGTCATCAATCTCGGTATCGCCATCGCACTCGACGCTCAGATCGATCAACCCGTGACGGACAATCTGGTCGAGCATATGATCCAGAAACGGAACGCCACTACGCAGTTGTCCACTGCCATTGCCGTCGATATCGAGGTCGACGCGAATTCGGGTTTCGAGCGTATTTCTAACCACACTGGCCGTACGGCTGGTCATTTATTCAGTTTTTCTTCGAATTAGGGAGGGTAAGGCTGACTCGGATCAGTTCGCCTGAAGCCAGAATGTCACTGGCCCGTCATTGACCAGGGCCACCTGCATGTCTGCGCCGAACACACCAGACTGGCAATCGATGTCGCTATCGGACGCCATGTCGTAAAGTATACCAAAGAGTTTTGCCCCCAGATCAGGCTTTGCCGCTGTGCTGAATCCTGGCCTCAATCCGCTGCGCGTATCAGCAGCCAGAGTGAACTGAGGCACCAGCAACAACTCACCCGCGCAATCGCGCAAACTGAGGTTCATACGATCCTGCTGGTCGGAAAATACCCGGTAATTCAGGATTTTGTGTAACAGGACACGAGGCATATCCTCATTATCTTCCGGCTGAACACCAATCAGACACAAAAGCCCCGTCCCGATCGAAGCGGTTTCGCGACCGTCGATCGAAACACTTGCACTGGTGACACGCTGTAGCAATGCGATCATATTCGGACAAAAGCCATCGTGTAGGATTTTACCTACATGTTTTTAGGAAAAAGACGACACAAAACTCGGAAAGGGAAGACTGACCGGCCACAGCAACATCGCGATAATCTGTACACGGATATGGAGTCCGCTGTCGGGGTTTGAAACAGGCCCTGCCAATACACCTCAATTTAAGGACGCTTGCCCCGGTCAGCGATGGCCGGGGGTTTTTATCCCGATCCATGCACGGATTGTAACCCCTGTCTCGCTCGACATTCCAGACAATAGCTGGCTTCAGATCCCGCCCAGCCTGCAGCCAGACCCGATCCAATTGACACCTCGCCGATTCCTGTTTGTTGCACTGCTGCGCCTGTTTTCATGGCTGCCCCTCTCACTCGCGCAAACGATCGGCGCAGCGTTCGGACGACTTTCCGGCGCCATGTCGAGCAGACTGCGCCATGTAATATCGTGCAACCTTGAGCTTTGCCAGCCAGAACTATCAGCACCAGAAAAGGCAACGATCGCCCGCGCTAATCTGGCGGAAACAGGAAAGAATTTCACCGAGCTGGGGGCTTTCTGGTACTGGAACAAAAAGCAAGTCAACCGCCTGGTGGTGGCAGAGCATCGCCGCGAGATCCTGGATCGAGCCATTGCCGAGCAAAAGGGTGTGATTGTCGCTGCCCCACACATCGGTGCGTGGGAGTTGATCGGGTTGTTCCTGACCAGCCGGCACGCGATGCACTTTCTCTATCAGCCCGGCAAGAAACCGGAGCTCGACGCCGTTATTATTGCCGCCCGAGAGCGTTTCGGCGGCAAGTGCCATGCGATTTCGCGCGGCGGCATGAAAAACCTGGTGTCAGCACTGAAGCGCGGCGAGATAATCGGCGTTCTGCCGGATCAGGAACCTGCCGATCAAAGCGGAGTGTTCGCAGATTTTGGCGCCTCGCCCGCCTATACGATGACTTTTCTGGGCAATCTCGCCAGGCGAAACAGAACCCCGGTTGTCTTCGCTGCAATGCAACGGCTCCCGTCTGGCGCAGGCTATGAACTGTATTACCTTGAACCGGGCGAGGACCTTTACAGCACCGACAGCGTCCTCGCCGCTGCCGAGCTGAACCGTTGCGTCAAGCGATGCGTTGATATCGCCCCCGCTCAGTACATGTGGAACTACAAGCGATACCGTCGGGCACCCGACGGCAAGACTAATCGCTACGCAAGCCAGGAACTACTCAGGTACTGATTTGCCGGTGATGTGACAGGCTTGCTGCAACGTGTTGTGCAGCAGGCAGGCGATTGTCATCGGCCCAACCCCGCCGGGAACCGGGGTAATATGGCTCGCTACCGGCTCAACACTTGCGAAGTCAACATCGCCAACCAGTTTCGTCTTGCCATCGCCAGCATCGACCCGGTTGATACCCACATCGATAACGGTAGCGCCTGGCTTCACCCAGTCCCCGACAATCATCTCGGGCCTGCCAACTGCGGCGACGAGGATATCGGCGCGGCGGCACTCGGCAGCCAGATCTTTTGTGCGCGAATGCGTGATGGTGACGGTGCAGTTCTCCATCAACAACAGCGACGCCATTGGTTTGCCAACGATATTGGAGCGCCCGACAATCACGGCGTGTTTGCCGGATAGATCGCCCAGTTGCTCTTTGATCATCATGATGCACCCCAGAGGTGTGCACGGCACAATTCCCGGATCACCGATCGACAATCGCCCGACGTTGTCGAGGTGAAACCCGTCGACATCCTTATCCGGACTGATCCGGTTGATAACTATTTTCTCGTCAATTTGCGGGGGCAGCGGCAACTGCACGAGAATGCCATGCACTGAGTCATCGTTATTGAGCGAATCGATCAGATCGACCAACGCCTCCTGGCTGGTTGTATCGGGCAGTTTGTGCTCAAAGCTTTGCATGCCAACCTCAACAGTCTGTTTGCCCTTACTGCGCACATATACCTGACTCGCCGGGTCTTCACCCACAAGCACCACCGCGAGGCCCGGAGTGACCCCTCCGTCTTTAACCAGCAGGCCCACTTTGCGCTGCACTTCAGCGCGCAGATTAGCGGCGAAGGCCTTGCCATCAATAATTTTCTGCATTTGTCGATCCACGATGTTGTTGGGCCCCACGCCCGGCACACGGTTTATACCACCCGACCGACCGGCACAATTGACTGGATTCGCCACAAAACCGCCTGCGCAAGACGATCAGCCAGCACTCGCCTGCGACTTCGCAGGTCGATAGCTCATCGCCTCAGCGAGATGCGGCGAGGCAATTGACTCGGCACCGGCCAGGTCAGCAATTGTTCTGGCGACCTTTAAAACCCGATGAACCGCACGAGCCGACAAGTTAAATCGGCTTAACGCTTTCTCAAGCCAGTGGTGCTGCTGCTCGGTGAGAATGCAATATTGCTCGATTTCCGCCCCGCTCATCCGTGCATTTGGCTTGCCGATTCGATCAAACTGAAGCTTATGAGCCCGGGCAACGCGTTCTCGAACCTCTGCGCTTGACTCTCCTCGCCTGGCATCGGAACGCAGTTCTGCATAGGCGATTCGTTGCACTGCAATGTGTAAGTCGATGCGATCGAGCAACGGCCCCGATACACGGCCGGCATAGCGCGAGACTTGATCGGGGCTACAGCGACAACTGTTGAGCGAATCTCCATCATAGCCGCACGGACAGGGATTCATCGCCGCCACCAGCTGAATCCTGGCGGGAAAATCAGACTGTCGCCCGGCGCGCGAAATAGTAATCTCACCGCTTTCAAGCGGCTCGCGCATGACATCCAGCACCTGGCGGGTAAATTCCGGCAACTCGTCGAGAAACAATACGCCGTTGTGCGCCAGCGAAATCTCGCCCGGCATCGGCACGCTGCCGCCACCGACCAGCGCCACACCGGATGCCGTGTGGTGCGGCGCCCGATACGGACGCAACCGCCAGTTGGCCAAATCGAGGCCCTGATGGCTTATGGACGCAATGCTGGCCGATTCCATTGCCTCCGCCAGTGACATCGCTGGCAATATGCCCGGCAGGCGACTGGCGAGCATGGACTTTCCAGTGCCTGGTGGCCCAACCATCAGTATGTTATGCGCACCTGATGCTGCGATCTCGAGTGCCCGGCGGGCGCGATGCTGACCGCGGACATCGGCAAGATCGGCATAGAGCTCATTGTTGACGACACGAAAGCCAGCGTCACACTGATGCCGGCTGGCAGCCATCGACTCCCGACTGGGCAGCGCATTACACAATGCCAGCAGTGTGCAAAACGGATAGACCTGCGCACCCTCTACCAGTGAGGCCTCAACCGCGTTTTCGGTTGGTAAAACCAGGCCTCGCTCACCGTTCGCAACAGCGACAGAGGTCGGCAGCACACCCCCGACCGGGCGCAATTCACCACCCAGCGCAAGCTCACCGACAAACTCAAGCGCATCGAGACAATCACCGGGAATCTGACCTGACGCCGCCAACACGCCCAATGCTATGGGCAAATCGAAGCGACCACCCGCTTTTGGCAGGTCTGCCGGCGCCAGGTTAATAGTTATACGGCGCTGCGGGAACTCGAATCCGGAGTTGAGGATCGCCGCGCGCACACGATCTTTGGCCTCACGGACAGTGGTCTCCGGCATGCCAACGATCGATAACGAAGGCAAACCTCCCGTCAGATGCGCTTCAACCATGACGGGGAGCGATTTTACGCCCGACAAAGCACGGCTTCTCACTACTGCAAGACTCATACAACACTGCTCTTCTGGCTTACAACTCTACTGACGGGAATGCTGCAATCCGGCATCCACCGGGTATTCCCGCCCAACTAATACTCTTAATCAGGCCACTACCCCCGGGAGCGGGAATCATCGGCCATGGAATCCACCAGCTTCTCAAGTCGCTCGAGTTTCTCACGAGTTCGCTGCAACAGCGCAACCTGAATATCGAACTCCTCGCGAGTTACCAGATCCATTCGCGTCAACGCTGACTGAACCGTCGAGCGAGCGTTTTTCTCGAAATCTGCCTTCAACTCGGATGCTCCGCTGGGCAAAACAGACCCGAGCCGATCAACCAGATCATCCAGTACACCTGTCTTTTTCATTCGATATCGCCTTTAGAGCGCTTTGCTATCTAGAGCGGCCGAGCATATCGCATCTCCATCAGTGTCACGAGCAAACCCATCGCACCACCACTGTGCGGGCGGGACAATATTAGCACTGTGTTGGTGCATAAAACTCTTCAGACAGAGATATATCGAGCTATCTATATGTTTTTTAACAACATAACATGTTGGCACAAAAATTGCTTATTCAAGTTCTTTGCCTAAGAGACCAATACCTTGAAACTTGTAACTGCGATCATCAAACCCTTCAAGCTCGACGAAGTTCGCGAAGCACTGTCCGAAATTGGCGCGCAGGGCATCACCGCCACCGAAGTCAAAGGCTTTGGCCGCCAAAAGGGCCACACCGAACTCTATCGCGGAACCGAGTACGTGGTCGATTTTCTTCCTAAAACCAAAATCGAGCTAGCTATCGACGATGCACTGCTCGAGCAGGCGATCCAGGCCATAAGCCGCGCTGCGAACAGCGGCAAAATCGGCGATGGAAAAATCTTTGTTTCGGATCTTGAGCAGGTTATCCGTATTCGCACCGGCGAATCTGGCCCCGCAGCACTTTAACCCCGACCGAAACGAGAAGAGAACCAATGGAACAGACAACTGAACTCGCGTACGCGCTGGATACATTTTACTTTCTGATGTCCGGGGTGCTGGTGATGTGGATGGCGGCCGGATTTTCGATGTTGGAAGCAGGCCTCGTTCGATCAAAAAACACCGCCGAGATACTAACCAAAAATATCGCTCTCTTTGCCATCGCGTGTCTCATGTACATGGTTAGCGGCTACGCCATCATGTACCCGGCCGATCCTGTGAGCGCGTATTGGCCAGGAATATCGTGGATGCTGGGCGATGAACACGAAGCGGCCGCAGTGCTCGCCAGCGACGGCGAGACTTACTACTCGTCCCGCTCTGACTTCTTTTTTCAGGTCGTGTTCGTGGCCACCGCAATGTCGATCGTCTCGGGCGCGGTGGCCGAGCGGATGAAACTGTGGGCATTTCTGCTATTTGCAGTCGTATTCACCGCATTTATCTACCCCTTGCAGGGCTACTGGAAATGGGGTGGTGGCTTTCTGCAGACCGCCGGATTTCAGGATTTTGCCGGATCAGGTGTAGTACATATGTGCGGCGCCGCCGCTGCGCTGGCGGGTGTTCTCATCCTGGGACCGAGAAAAGGCAAATACGGCCCGAATGGCGAAATACGCCCGATACCGGGCGCCAACCTGCCACTGGCAACGCTTGGCACCTTTATTCTCTGGATGGGCTGGTTCGGCTTCAATGGCGGATCCGAATTGAAAGTGTCCAACATCGGTGAAGCAAACGCCGTGGCCGCAATTTTCGTTAACACCAACATGGCTGCCGCTGGCGGCGTCATCGCCTCGTTGCTTACCGCCATGGCGCTGTTCCGAAAAGCAGACCTGACCATGGCACTCAATGGCGCACTGGCGGGACTGGTGGCAATCACCGCAGAACCCCTCAATCCTTCGCCAGGCGTGGCCACTGCTATTGGCGCAACCGGTGGATTGCTGGTGGTAGTCGCAATTATTACGCTCGACAAACTTCGTCTGGACGACCCCGTCGGCGCAATATCCGTGCACGGCATCGTTGGTATATGGGCACTGCTCGCCGTACCACTGACAAACCCGGATGCAACACTGCCAACCCAACTACTCGGCATGGCGACAATCTTTGGCTGGACCTTCATCGCCAGCATCATGGTCTGGACATTACTCGACGGTGTGATCGGCATTCGCGTCAGCGAAGAAGACGAGTACGAGGGTGTGGACATCGCCGAATGTGGTCTGGAAGCCTATCCCGAATTCACTAAAAACTAACGCTCTATGCAGCACCGCGCCCGGCCGCAGCAGGCCGGGCCCGCGCAAATTACACAACAGTTAAAAGGGTCGCACCACCAGCCGGTTCGCTGCACAATACGTGTGCGCTGGCAATCAGGGATGTGCGCGCCCAGAGACCCTCCACAGATGCGATAATAATAAAGTGAAAAAATCTGCGGCCAGCATGCGATCCAATTTCAGGCAACTGGAAGTTCCACCCTGGTTGATTTTCCTCGAATTCTCGTTCTCGGCACTTTTGCTGTACTTACTCAGCAATGCGCCGGGCCTGTCGTTTCCCGCCACATCGGGCCAAATTGCCCAACAGCGACCCGCTGCAGTGGTAGCCGAGAGCTCAGCCGGACTGCACTCACGCCCGCCCGGCTTGACAACACGGTTCGACAGCACGCTCGACTAACAGCCCGCCAATCTCGACCCAACCGACCAGGGCAGGCTTTCTTGTGACGCCGTAGCCGAAACCGACAATGGACCAGCTAAAGCTTTTGCATGATTTGTCGACGACCACTACAAGTAAGTGTAGATATGCGAGGCAGATGACGTACTCGTGCAGTAATATTTAAATTCTACTAGACTATTTCGGTAGATCGGGGGACAATACCTGCACAAACTGAAATGAAGAACAAGAACGGTCAGCTAACAAAAACAAATGCGGTGACGCACACACATTGACCGATACGCAAATTAAAGTTTTTTGTCTACCCCCCGGACACAAATTTATACAGTAGGTTGGAATACTACAGTTGAATAACACTGTTGGTTGTTAGGCCAGCGGTACTCGCACAAATTAATCAGGCAGTTTTTGCAAAACTATTTGCTGTGGCTGCGTGCGTTTTTATTTTCGACTGACATTTATCCTGACGAACCAAGCCTCAGGTAAAGAGAAGTTTCGTTTTGCACAAATCACTGGCATTTGTTCAGTAAGTTCAAGCCGCCACTCAGATTTTATCGTCTGTAATGCCGTGCTTGGCAACCACCATCAATTTCGAAGAATATATCGATAACATGGCAGAAATTTCAAACAAGCAAACCCGACAACCCGCTACGCGAACCGCTCGGGCAAGCAGCTCCAAAAGCACTGAGAGCAACAGCCGAAACGGCAATGTCACTCAGAGCGCGCAAAGCGCCAGAGTAAATGGCAATCAGGAAGAGCGCCGAACTCGACAACACCTTAAAAGTTACACAGCACCGGATTCAGAATCCGACTTTCGAGCGTTCCGACAATCATCCGGCAACCGACATATCAACAGTTTCTCGGATAATCAGCGCTTCAACGAATCCAGAGTAAACGGCAACAGAGCGCGGCCGGGTAACGGTAACTTCAAGCGTAACGACAACAACGGAAATCGACGCAACTTCCAGAATCGGTCTACGCAAAATGGCCAACAATGGTCTCCGTCCGATGCGAGTTACAACCCCGGACTACAGGAACTCCGCGGCAGTGACTGGTATCGTGAAGATCAGGCTCGATATGCGGCACAGCAAATTGCCAACGAAAGAAATGGTACAGACGCAGACGGTAACAGCACTGCACCGCAAAGAAATAACGATAAACAAAGAACCAATAACCAGCGCGGCAGACAACGAAGACGCCCTGCAAATCAGCAGCAACGCAATAGCAATCCACAGCACGCCAGCGGCAATCGCAATAACGAATCGCCAAACGCCGGCAAACCTGCACGCACGCCAAACCACAAAAAGCACAACCACCCAAGCCGCTCCAGACCCGGCAACAACAATGGCATAACACCGACAACACCCACTACCCGCAGCACGGAGAGCAAGCCACCATCAACTCCTCCCTCCGATGCGAAAACCACCAAGGCTGACGCAACCAAAACAGAAAGCCCACCAGTTGTAAAAGTAGATTCAACAACCGCCACAGAAACACAGAGTAGTGATGCTCCGGCCAAAGAACACAACAAGGCCAGACGCGCTCCATGGAGAACTCAAAAACACGGTACTCGCAGAAAAACAACTGGCCCATCTGCTACTTAACGCTATTGCAAATCCAAAGGTTTTCCGGCAATTGCCAATAGGAATCACCCATTACTGCAAAAAGTAATGGTCAGTTATGGACGATGTTGCTGAGCAAGATACTCACTTGACTGCATCTCGGTTAATCGACTTTGAGTTCTATCGAATTCGAATGCCAGACGATCGCCTGTGTAAAGATTGGCTGGTATATCAGCAGCGCTAACAACCACTTTTACACCGCGATCGTAGAATTCATCAATCATGTTAATGAATCTCCTCGCCATATCGCTTGTCGAGTTGTCCATCACTGGAATATGACTGATCATTACCGTGTGAAACTGCTCGGCGATTTCTATGTAATCATCCGTTGAACGCGGTGTGTTACACAACTCATCGAAAGTTGCCCACAAAACACTTTCTGACCAAAGAACAGTAACCAAGTCGCGGCTGTTAATAACGATCTTTTTTTCACCAACGCTATCACCGGCAGAGACCACTTCCTGAAAATAGGCCCGCATCCCGTTCTCAGCCAATGCATCTGCTGGCGTATAGTAAATATCTGCGTTCTGAAGTGCTCGCAATCGGTAATCCAGATCCCCACCAAGAAACACGACATCCGAATTTTTCTTAAGCAGTTCTATCGCGGGAAGGAACCTCGCCCTTTGCAATCCATCGCGATATAAGTCGTCGGGCTGAAAATTTGATGTGGTAACCAGGGTCACCCCCCGTGAGTAAAGTCCGTGCAACAAACCACTCATCAGCATCGCATCTGCAATGTCATTGACGTGCATTTCATCCAAAACGAGCACACGCATATCTTTTGCCAGCGCTTGCGATAGTATCTCCAAAGGCGAGGTTTCATTGCCTATTCTCGCCAGGCCCTCATGCACTTCTCGCATAAACCGATGAAAATGAATTCTGCGCTTTTCCTCAAAAGGCAATCCATCAAAGAACAAATCGCACAACAGCGTTTTTCCACGCCCCACCCCGCCCCATAAATACAGACCGGGCAGTCGCTGCTGTTCCGGGGCCGCAGCTGGCTTGCCAAACAAACCAGACAAGAAGCCACCTTTGCCAGCGGGCTCAACCCGTGACTGTGGCTTTGCAAGCAGGCGCTCATGAAGATCCTGCAGTTTACCGACGACCTCGAACTGCTTTTGATCGGGCGCGATCAACCCCAGATCAAGCGCGTTCCGGTAGGCCGTTCTGGGGTCGGTATTCTTGTCAGCTTTTATCATCGGCAGCCACACTTGTTACAGAACACATCAAGTGCACGAGCACGTACAAGGCACAGACGACACGAATTCAGCATGACTTTGGCAGGAGTTCTCTCAGCGCGTTATTGTACCTGTAATACTGCCGGCTACCAGCGCGCGAATGCCAATTAGAGGCTAATCAAGCCAGGCGGGGAGGTATTTCCACGCTTCGAGCAATTGCTGATCATGCAACCTCGCAGCCGGATCCACCACCTCAAGGGCTTCCCAGAACTTGTCAGAGTGATCCATGTGCACCGAGTGCACGAGCTCATGCAAAATCACATGAGTAGCCAATGGCTCGGGCAAAAACAGCAGCTTGTAGTTGAGACTCAGCGTGCCACGCGATGAATAGCTGCCCCAGCGGGTCTTCTGCGCCCTGATCACGACCCTGGCATATTCAAAGCCGTAGGCGAGCGAGAGCGATTCAGCTATCGGCACAAGCTTTCGACGAGCGCTCTCCTTTAACCAGCGCGTTAGCACTGTAACGATATGTTCGTTACAGACGCCCGATGGCAACGTTAGCAGCAAATCACGACCATCCTGCTTCAACTTTACGCTCGGTCGGGCATGTGAGCCGTACACCACATCTACCCTTTCACCGACACTACGAAGGTCAATACATTTCGGCGGCCAGTCAACGTCGAATTTACCGGGCCGCGCATCGAACCGCTCTAGCTGCTGATCTATCCACGCCCGCCGGGACACGAGAATTTCCGGCACCAAATCCTGATCAAAGTGCCTGGGCACCACAACAACGAGTCCGTCACTTCGATTGACTTTCAAGGTGACGTTGCGGGCTCGCGCGGATTCCCTGATGTTGTATTGTAGATTTTCGAGCAATCTAGCTCACCACATGTTCTGCCTGTCCCGTGAATATAGTCCACACCCCGAAAAACGGTGTTTACCCGTGAAACAACAACAGCTTGCTTTTGCGCCATTACAGACTCAACACAACGCTGGCTGAAAACGGGTAGTATTGCGGCAATTCCCAACGCGAATTTGAGCCATGGATTTACTCGGTACCGCCAGCCTGCTGATGACTGTTACGGCCTTGTTCGCGTATGTCAATCATCGCTTCATCCGGCTGCCGGTCACTATTGGCATTATGGTGATCTCGCTGCTGTTCTCGCTGCTAATGGTTGGCCTGTCAAAGGCTGGTTTTACCCTGGGGCGCGAATACACTGAATTGCTGTTGGCGGGGGTAGATTTCGATGCCACCCTTATGCAAGGCATGCTGAGTTTTCTGCTTTTTGCCGGCGCACTGCACATCAATTTGAACGAATTGCTCGACAAGCAGTGGGTTGTTGGGATTCTCGCCACCGTTGGCGTAGTGGTCAGTACTTTTCTGGTCGGCATTTCATCCTGGTTCATCCTGCGTCTTTTCGGCCTCGACATGCCGTTCATCTACTGCCTGCTGTTTGGCTCTCTGATCGCACCGACTGACCCTGTAGCCGTGATTGCCATTCTGAAAACTGCCGGCGCCAGCAAGAGTCTCGAGACGAAAATCGCCGGCGAGTCTCTTTTCAACGACGGCATTGCTGTGGTTGTGTTCCTGGTTGTGCTGGGGCTCGCCACCAGCGGCGAAGACTTAAGCGTAATGAATGTGGTGCAGTTGTTTGCCCAGGAAACACTCGGCGGCGCCGGATTCGGTTTCCTGATTGGCTGGGTATGCTACCGACTGCTAAAAACAGTGGACAACTACCACGTCGAGGTACTGCTGACACTGGCGCTGGTCATGGGTGGCTACGCTGCCGCCAACGCTATGCATTTGTCCGGACCGATCGCCATTGTGGTCGCCGGCCTGCTGATAGGAAACCACGGGCGCCGCTTTGCAATGAGTGACAAGACACGCGTGAACCTCGATACT
This sequence comes from uncultured Granulosicoccaceae bacterium, assembly GCA_937920585.1. Lineage (GTDB taxonomy): Bacteria > Pseudomonadota > Gammaproteobacteria > Granulosicoccales > Granulosicoccaceae > CAKZSB01. Next base: position 136,433 of record CAKZSB010000026.1, read on the forward strand.
TTCTGGGAACTGATCGACGAGATCCTCAACGCAGTGCTGTTCATGCTAATCGGGCTTGAGGTCATTATCCTCGGCATCAGCGGCAACTATGTGCTGGCGGGCATGCTGATGTTCCTGATCGTACTAACCGCCCGATTCATCGCGGTCGGCATACCGGTATCATTGCTAAAGCTGCGCCAGAGCTTCCACCCCTATGTCATATCGATTCTCACCTGGGGTGGAATTCGCGGCGGTATTTCGGTCGCACTGGCGCTCTCGCTGCCAGCAGGAGCGGAACGCGATATTATCGTCGGGATCACTTATGTAATCGTTATATTGTCAGTCGTGATTCAGGGATTGACGATCAAATCACTCGTGCAGTACGCCGCCGGGCAATATCAGGCACGAGATCCCGGCTGAATCCGGCTACAACAGAATTCTGGCTTTTTGCTGTCAGGCCCGAGTCTGTGGCGGCCCTGAGGCCGCCACACCAACAGTTTTACTGTGTATCAATGGCAGTTCAGGGCTATAATTGCCGGCTGAGCGCACTGCTTGCTCTGCATGGCCAACACATCAGCAGCAAAGCAGGCTAAGTCCACCTGCCACCCTGCCGACACACGATGTACGGCCCGAGCAGGCTCAAACAACCACTACAGCTTCAGGAACGCCATGTCCTCTTCGCAGAAAATATGCTTGCTAGGCGGCAGCGGATTCGTCGGCACCGAGCTGGCAGGTCAATTGGCCGAACAAGGCTCGGCGATTAAAGTCCTCAGTCGCGATTTACGCCGCCTGAAAGAATTGCGGGTGGTACCCACTGTGTCCATCGCACAGGTTGACCCCTACGATCAAAGCCAGCTGGCAGAGGCCCTCGCCGACCAGGATATCGTGGTCAATCTGGTTGGCATCCTCAACGAGAGTGTGGGCAAAGGCGGAACATTCGAGGAGGCCCACGCCGGCCTGGCTGACAGCATCATCGGTGCGGCGAAAGCCGCAGGAGTTTCGCGGATCATTCAAATCGGCGCGCTGCATGCCAACGCTGACGACAGTCCCAGCGAATACCTGACGAGCAAGGGCAGAGCTGCGAATCAGCTGCTGGAGTCAGGACTGGACGTTACCGTGGTTTGCCCCTCGGTGATCTTCGGCGCTGGCGATAGTTTTTTCAATCGTTTCGCCAACCTCCTGCGCGCCATGCCGATCATGCCGCTAGCTTGCGCTGACAGCCGCTTCGCCCCCGTGTATGTCGGTGACGTCGCGAAGGCGATAATCGCCGCCATCGACGATCCACAGAGCATTGGCAAAACGATCAACCTCTGCGGGCCCGAAGTTTTCACGTTGCGCGAGATTGTTCAGTACACAGCGGATACGCTCAACATCAAGCGCACCATTGTCGACCTGCCGGACGGACTGGCTAAATTTCAGGCGTTAGTGATGGAAATGGTTCCCGGCAGACCGTTCAGCAGAGACAATTTCAATTCTCTACAGGTCGATAGCGTGTGCGAAGAATGCGACACTCCTCAACCGACCCCTATTGGGAAAGTCGTACCCACTTACCTGGGCCACATGAATCGCCAGAGTCGTCTACAACAGTATCGCCAGCTGGCCCGACGGGAATCCTGACAACCAGGGTTTACTGCAACAGCCAATGAGCTAATCTGTCGCCAGGCTGATTTTTCCGCCTGGCACCCGATAGACCTTGTCTACCGTCTCGCCATCGCGCGAAAACAGATGCACATCAAAACCCCATAATCGATGCAAGTGTTTGAGCACTTCTTCTGTATCGCCACTCAGCGGTATTCGTGAGTTTTGCAGATGGTGGAGCGTCAAAGAGCGATCTCCGCGTACGTCTACTTCATACACCTGGATATCCGGTTCGCGTGCGCTCAAGTTGTAGTGCCGAGCCAGTGCATCGCGAACTGAACGGTAGCCGTTGTCATCATGGATCGCACCTACATCGATCGTTTCCTGCTGATCATCATCGACGATACAAAACAAATGGAAATCCCGAATAACGGCTGGTGACAAAAACTGTTGTATAAAGCTCTCGTCTTTGAAGTTTTCCATCGCAAAATGTAGCGTGGTCAACCAGTCGCTGCCAGCCATCTCCGGAAACCAGCGCTTGTCTTCTTCGGTGGGATGTTCACAGATTCGCCTGATATCTCTCATCATGGCAAAGCCCAGGGCATAAGGGTTGATACCGGAAAAATAGCCGCTGTCGAACTCCGGCTGGTATATAACACTGCTGTGCGAATGCAGAAATTCCATCATGAAGCCGTCGGTGACCAGCCCCTGATCATAAAGATCATTCAGTATTGTATAGTGCCAGAACGTCGCCCATCCCTCGTTCATCACTTGCGTTTGTCGCTGCGGATAAAAATATTGTGCAATCTTGCGAACGATGCGAACCAGCTCACGCTGCCATGGCTCAAGCAAAGGCGCATTCTTCTCGATGAAATAGAGAAGATTCTCCTGCGGTTCGGAAGGATAGCGATTTTCCTGAGCCTGTTGCTCACGATTATCCTTGCGCGGGATGGTACGCCACAGATCGTTGACCTGCTGCTGCACATAATCCTCACGCTCCTTCTGGCGTATTCGCTCCTCTTCGGCAGAAACCGGATAGGGACGCTTATAGCGATCCGTTCCATAGTTCATCAGCGCATGACATGAGTCCAGGACAGCCTCAACCTCTTCCACACCGTGACGCTCCTCGCACTCAGCGACAAACTTTCTGGCAAAGACGAGATAGTCGATGATGGAATCAGCGTCCGTCCATGTGCGAAATAGATAATTCCCTTTAAAAAAGGAATTATGACCATAGCAGGCATGGGCAATCACCAATGCCTGCATCGTCATGCTGTTTTCTTCCATGAGATAGGCAATACAAGGGTTGCTGTTAATCACGATCTCATAGGCAAGCCCCATCTGCCCACGTTTGTAATCACGCTCAACATTCAAAAATTGCTTGCCATAGGACCAGTGGTTGTACCCGACCGGCATGCCTACAGAGGCGTAGGCGTCCATCATTTGATCGGAGCGAATCACCTCGATTTGATTAGGGTAGGTTTCCAGCCGATAGCCAGCGGCAATTCTGGCAATCTCGCGATCATAGCGCTCGATTAAATCGAAGGTCCAGTCAGAACCTTCAGAGATTGGTTGAGACTTCATGCGTTTTTAGCCTGACGCTGAAACAATTCCCTGAATACCGGATAGATGTCGGGATAGTCTTCAATGCTTCTGATCGCAAATCCATCGGCATGACTTTGTGCCAGTTGCTCGTAGTATTGCCACAACTCCTGATGCCCCCGATCTGTGATTTCAATGTAGCAGTAGTACTGCAGTTGAGGGATCAATTGACGGGAGAGAATTTCGTGACAAACCGGTGAGTCATTGGTCCAGTTATCACCGTCCGATGCCTGTGCCCCGTATATATTCCATTCCGTTGGGGGATACCGGTCGGCTATGACTTCCTTCATCAGCCTTAGCGCACTGGATACCACCGTTCCACCCGTTTCACGCGAATAGAAGAATTCTTCTTCATCCACTTCCTTCGCAGTAGAATGATGACGGATAAATACAACCTCGGTTTTTTCATAGCTACGCTGCAGGAACAGATACAACAGTATGAAGAAGCGTTTGGCAATATCCTTTGTTCGCTGATCCATCGAACCCGAGACATCCATCAGGCAAAACATCACCGCCTTGGACGATGGCTGTGGTTGCTTTCGCATGATGTTGTACTTCAAATCGAAGTCATCAATGTAGGGAATTCTGGCAAGCTTTCGCTCAAGCATTTCAAGTTGCTCAGCGATCGCGGCCCGCTGCACTTGATCGTCAGCAGGCAGCTTATCAAGTTCTTCTCGCAGCCGATTGCACTCACGCCGCTTGCCCGCACCCATGGCAATTCGACGAGCGAAGGCGCTACGCATCGAACGAACAACATTCAACTGATTGGGCGTCCCTTCCTCACTTATTCCGGCACGCACCATTTTGAACGTATCGATGCTACTCAATTGCCTTTTGACGAGATTTGGCAACTCCAGATCTTCAAACATAAACTCCAGAAATTCGCTCTGAGTAATCTGGAAGACAAAATCATCCACACCCTCGCCGCCATCCGAGGCCTGCCCGCTGCCCGAGCCACCCTGTCCACCATTGGGACGTTTTATTCTATCTCCCCTTACGAATTCCTTGTTGCCTGGCAATACGCGCTCACGGTAACCGCCCGATCCATGACCGAAAACCGGTTCCTGCAGATCTTTCTGAGGAATACCGATTTGCTCGCCACGATCCATATCAGTGATACTCCGATCGCTAACGGCATCAGAGACAGCTCGCTTGATATGCTTGCGGTAGCGCTTCAAAAATCGCTGTCGATTGACAGCGCTCTTATCCTTGCTGTTGAGGCGGCGATCCAGTACGTAGCTCATCGGCCTGCTCCCGGGTCAAAGCAGTAAAAAGACACTATTGAGACTTGCGAACACGCAAGTACCACTCTGCCAGCAAGCGTACCTGCTTCTCGGTATATCCACGCTCGACCATGCGCTTGACGAATTCATCATGCTTCTTTTGCTCGTCACCAGAGGACTTGGTGTTGAATGAAATCACCGGCAACAAATCTTCGGTACTTGAAAACATTTTTCGCTCAATTACCGTACGTAGTTTTTCATAGCTGGTCCAGGCCGGGTTAGTGCCGTTGTTGTTCGCCCTGGCTCGTAATACGAAGTTAACTATCTCGTTTCGGAAATCCTTGGGGTTACTGATTCCGGCCGGCTTTTCAATTTTTTCAAGCTCTTCGTTGAGCGAGGACCGGTTAAACATTTCACCTGTTTCCGGATCACGATACTCCTGATCCTGTATCCAGAAATCCGCATAGGTGACGTAGCGATCAAAGAGGTTCTGGCCATACTCGGAGTAGGATTCCAGATAGGCCGTTTGAATCTCCTTGCCAATGAAATCAATGTACCGCGGAGCCAGGAACTCCTTGATATAGCCCATGTAACGATCGTGAGTCTCTTTGGGGAATTGCTCCTTCTCGATTTGCTGCTCAAGCACGTACAAAAGGTGTACAGGGTTCGCGGCTATTTCTGTTGCGTCGAAATTAAACACCTTTGACAAAATTTTGAACGAAAAGCGCGTAGACAGCCCCGTCATCCCTTCGTCGACACCCGCAGTATCCCGATACTCCTGTATCGACTTGGCTTTTGGGTCCGTGTCTTTCAGGTTTTCCCCGTCATAGATCCTCATTTTCGAATAGATATTCGAGTTTTCAGGATCCTTCAACCGCGACAATACAGAAAACTGCGCCAGCATCTTTAAAGTATCGGGCGCGCAATGCGCTTGCGACAACGAGCTACTCTGCAGCAGTTTCGAGTAGATTTTCACCTCTTCTGAAACCCGCAGGCAATACGGCACCTTTACAATGAACACCCGGTCTATAAACGCTTCATTGTTTTTGTTGTTACGGAACGTTTGCCACTCTGACTCATTCGAGTGAGCCATGATAACGCCGTCAAACGGGATAGCACCGATGCTCTCGGTCCCGTTGTAGTTACTTTCCTGTGTTGCTGTCAGCAGCGGATGCAGCACCTTGATTGGCGCCTTGAACATTTCCACAAACTCCATCAAGCCCTGATTGGCCATGCACAACGCGCCGGAGTAGCTGTAGGCATCGGGGTCATTTTGCGGAAAGTCTTCCAGTCGTCGTATATCGACTTTACCTACCAGTGCCGAGATATCCTGATTGTTTTCATCACCGGGCTCTGTCTTGGATACACTGGTCTGATCCAGTATCGACGGATAGACCTTAACCACTCTGAACTGGCTGATATCACCACCGTATTCGTGCAATCGCTTGACTGCCCAGGGCGACATAATAGTTTGTACATAACGCAGCGGAATGCCGAAGTCTTCCTCGAGGATAGTACCGTCTTCGATGGGATCGAAGAGCCCGAGTGGTGATTCATTGACAGGCGACCCTTTCAAACAATAAACCGGCATTTCCTGCATCAACGATTTTAGACGCTCCGCCAGCGACGATTTGCCGCCACCGACAGGCCCCAGCAAATAGAGGATCTGTTTTTTCTCTTCCAACCCCTGCGCCGCATGCTTGAAGTAGGCAACAATATTCTCTATCGCCTCCTCCATACCATAGAATTCCGAGAAAGCCGGGTAACGCTTAATTACTTTATTAGAAAATATTCTACTCAGACGCGGATCGCGTGATGTATCAATCACCTCTGGCTCGCCAATTGCCGATAACAGGCGCTCGCTTGCCGATGCAAAAGTTGATGGATCATCCCGACACAATTCCAGGTATTCCTGAAGACTGTATTCTTCTTGCTTCTTCAGTTCATAGCGGGATTGATAGTGATTAAAAATGCTCATTATCTGGCAACCTGGTGTTAGCGACATTCGCTGCTAAGCAGAGCGAGCTGGCAAAGCCGATGCCATGGCAAATATGCCCTGCTATTTGCACATTACAACCCTGCGATGGCAGGGGCTGCCCCGATAGCCAATTTCCAGCCCCTGCCATCGCGGGCAATTTTTAAACGGTGAACCCCAGGTTGTTAGTTACCATTCGAGTCAAAGCGACCCGGCAGCGACAACCTGGCGTTCTGTTGTATTCCGGCTGCTACTTTGCGCTTCCATTGCGAGTTCGGCGATTCGTTTTTTACGTAACGCCAGCGGTAAATCAGCCAACGCCTTCGCCGCACGATAAAACGTCTCGAAGTCATTGCCCGACTGGCGAAACAAAACCGCAAAAGCCGGCAAATAGTCATTGTATGTGCCGACTGCAGCCAGCCTGGAGTTGTTGAGCGGGCGCGAAAACCATCCGTCGTAGCCCTGGTAGCCACCCCAGGTCTTTTTTAATTGACTGTAGTCGCTTTTCATTTGTTCAAAATACCGCTGCTTTTCAGCACGCATTTCGGACTCAGTCTTACCCGATGCATACAGTGTCAGCAAACTTCCCTTGGTGTTGTTAAGCAGTTCGAGGAAATCACGTTTGCGCTCAGCTCGCTGCGCCAATTGCTGAACCAGATCAACTCCGTTTGAGACTGGATTATCCTTTTGCCACAAACGCAGGCCCTCCTGCTCTACGAATGTGGCGAATGATTCGTTGAAGGTACTGTCGTCACGGGTATACAGTTGCTGGTGAGCCAGCTCGTGAAATATGAGGCTGGTTATCGAGGCATCACTGCGGTTCAGCATGGTGTTCAATAGCGGATCGGCAAACCAGCCGAGCGTCGAGTATGCCGTCGCTCCTGATATGGTGACGTCCAGACCTTCGGATTTTAGTTTGCTGGCGTAACTGGCTGCCGCCTCGCGCGTATAGTAACCACGATAGGCCACACACCCGGCTACCGGGAAACACCAGGTTTTCGCCTTGAGTGAAAACTCCGGCGCCGCTACCACATTCCAGGTGACAAAGTTCTGCCCCGTGTCATAGTAGCTGGAGTAGCTGTCATTTTTCGGTAACTGCAATCGGCTGATCGCGTATTGCCGTGCATCCACCGCAACCTGCAAACGATGCCGGGTTTGCTCGTCCAGACTTTGATCGGCCAGGGCCGTTTCAACCGATTGCTTTCCCAGCACTATCTTCATGTGCCCGGTTACAATTTGCGAGTAATACCCTACCGTAGAGCAAGCAGATAACATCACACACGCACTGCAAATGGCGAGCAATCGAGTGACTTTCATCAAATTTTTCCAGTTATTGTTTTTAGACATCGCAGGTGTATTGTGAATACCTATCTGGTCGGCGGTGCTGTACGCGACGACTTGCTCGGTATCCCGGCAACAGATCGGGACTGGGTCGTCGTCGGCGCCTCGCCCGGCGAAATGGCGGAAAAGGGTTTTCGTCCGGTAGGCAAAGACTTTCCGGTTTTCCTGCACCCGAGCACGCAGGAAGAATACGCCCTTGCACGAACTGAACGCAAAACCGCTGCCGGTTACCACGGGTTTTCATTCAACACCTCCCGGGAAGTCACCCTCGAAGAAGATTTACAGCGCCGTGATTTAACCATCAACGCTATTGCCAGAGACGAAAACGGCGAATTAATCGATCCCTGGGGTGGCAAAGAGGACTTACAAAATCGCGTGCTGAGACACGTTTCACCCGCATTCGCCGAAGACCCACTGCGGGTGCTCAGAGTGGCTCGATTTGCAGCCAAACTTGCACGCTTTGACTTCACCATCGCACCAGATACGATGCAACTAATGCGCAAATTGACCGCCTCCGGCGAACTGCAGACTCTGGCTGCAGAGCGCGTTTGGCAGGAACTACACACGAGCTTGGGCTACAAACAGCCAGAGCCCTTTTTCGCTGCATTGCGCGAATGCGACGCGCTGCGCGTGGTGCTGCCAGAACTGGATCGTCTCTATGGCGTGCCGCTGGGACAAAACCGCCTGAATATCGACTGCGCCGAGCACACAATGATGGCGCTGACGCAGGCCTGCCTGTTAACTCCGGAGAGGTCATCGAGATTCGCGACATTATGTCACGCCCTGGGGAAGGGCTCGACTCCGACAGACGGTTTGCCCGTTCATCAGGGCCCCGACACCCGCGGTGCTGAACTATGCAAGGCTTTGTGCGATCGACTGAAATCTCCAGCGGACTATCGCGAACTGGCTATTTTAACCGCCCGCTTCCACTGCCGCTGCAACCGTGCACTGGAACTCAAGCCAGACGAGTTGATCGATTTTCTCACCGACACCGATGCACAGCGGCGCCCTGAGCGATTCGAGAAATTTCTGCTCTGTTGCACGGCCAGTGCACAGCCCGGGGAGGAATCAACGCCCTACCCGCAGGCGGAATTCATGCGCGGCGCACTCGGTGCAGTGCAGCAAGTCAATGCAGGGAAGATTGCGCAGCAGTACAAGGCCGAGGGTGGAGCCGCCATTGCGAAGGCCATTCAGACTGCCAGGCTGGCAGCGTTAACTGACTATTGCGGGTTTTAAACCCTAGCGATTACGCAGCGGGCTGCTGCGAGGAAAGTGTGCGCGCAGAAATTCCATTTGATCCGACAACACTCGCTTGCCTTTCAGGAAAATATATTCAGCGTGAGTCGGGCGAAACGGTATCGCGAGCAACTCCATATTGGCCTGCTCGGGCGTGCGCCCCGCTTTGTGATTATTGCAGCGTTTGCACGCGGTCACCACATTTCGCCAGATATCTTTGCCACCCTGACTAAGCGGTGTGATGTGATCGCGTGACAAATCAGCAGTGACAAAGCGATGACCACAGTACATGCAGATCTGGTCATCGCGCCGGAACAGCGTTCTGTTACTCAACGGCGGGACATAACCGCGCAATAAGGTGGTGTTTGTACCCAGTGTCGCAATGATGGCATCGACATCGATCGTGCTTTGCCGTCCGGTCCGGGCACTGATACCCCCACGCAGACGATACAACCGGCTGCCGAGGCTATAGGCGACCCGGCCGGTGTGGTAGTAACGCACTGCGTCCTGAAAGTTGATCCACTCCAGCGGCATACCGGAGGCGTCAGTTCGAAGTACCTGTTGTGCTAAATCAGTCAACTTATCGCAATAACTGTTTTGGCTTGATACCGTTTATACCTTGTGTGGTGAAAAATACCAAATACTGACCAACAGTTTTGCACTCGAAGTGTTACTGCGGCTTATAGATCCGGGCATCGGGATCAAAGGCCAGCCATGCAAACGCAAAGTGAACACCTGCATCGATTTGTTCCAGCTGGCGGCCCTTAAGCGGCCCGTCCAGTGCCAGGCCCAGCGTATTCCATGTCGATCCGGTCTGCTCGTCTACAGCAGCTCCACCTTTGAGCACAAACGTCAACTCACGATCATCGACCACGGGATCGTAAACCGACGCAACGGCGACCAGCCTGGATTCTGCAATGCTGCTTTGATCGAGCGCTGAATTCATTGTTTCAAAGGCGAACACCGCCAACGGCAGATCATTGAAACGGGTATTCACGATTTTGGATTCGCGCAGCGCGGTCAGCGCGAATAGCAAGGTATCCTGGTTGTCACGAACACTGAGCACCCGCTCCATCGGTGGCAAGCGGTCGTCGATCTCCCCGCGATACAGAAACGGCGAAGCGTTGATATCGTCGTAACCGGCATAGGGGTTTTGGCCATAACGCCGCTCGTGTCCGGTGTCGCGAGACAGCACAACGCCATCCGGGTAAAACCGCCGGAAGGTATCGAAGGAGACGATCTGCGACGGAATCTGGCGCAGCGTCGCACCCGTGAGTTTGCCAACAATCGCCTCACCAACAAACTGCTGCCACCAGGATTCGGTTTGTCGGTCGTACATGATCATGTCACTACGTCGCAGCCGGCCTGTAGTACCGAAATCGTAGATCACCCCATCGAGCTCGCGATCGAAAACAATCGACGCGTTGCACAACGGGCAAAAAGTCACGCTGACCGGTCGGCCGCCCACCTTGTCGTTGACGATTTCATGCCACATTAATATCTGCAGAGGATACGCTCGCGCATCACCCTTCTCAGCAACGACAATAACGGGCTCACTGGCTCCGAGCCACACTTGCGCTTGCTGCTGGTCGACAAACGACGGCGCGTCGATGGAGGGAATGCCATCTTTGGGCGGCCCACCGGACATCACCTCCTGAAGGTCAATCGATGTATTCTCGAAGTCGGTGTTCGGCCATTCGGCAGAATTGAGTCCCCAGGCAAGTGGGCAGACCAGACAGAGGGCAAGCGTGATCAGGCGTATTCGTTTCATCGGGCATCTCGGCGGCAGAATGTCAGCCTAGATGCGACAATCCTAATGAAACGTGGTTCCCCTCGTTAGTAACAACCGCTACCCAGCCCGATGATCATAGTGAGCAGCACGGCGATACTGATATGACATAGAGGAGAAATCCACAACACGTGACGCAGCGGCAACCGCAGCCATTTGGCGTAAAGCATTACCGGGATGTTCAGAGCGATTATAATCATCGCCACCATCAGTCCGACATCCAGCGCCTCATCGCACCAACGCAGCTTGCTGTCGCCGGACAAAATCAGCCCGACCAAACCGTAGACCAGAAAGAATCCGGTCATCACGGTTGGCGCGAGCAAACAGACAAACTGCCACACTACAGACACTGGGCGAGGCCCTGCGTGCTCGTTACTATTTGAACCCATGGATCATCCCGCGTGT
>CAKZSB010000027.1 GCA_937920585.1 uncultured Granulosicoccaceae bacterium
CGGGATCGTAGAACAGCAGCTGGCCCAGTTCTGCACGCGCCATTTTGTGTGGCATAAAATCGTCAGCGCCCAGCGGGGTGAATATACTGTCGGCAGCGCCGGCTGTGCCGGTATGAATGCAAAGCCCGATAGTGAGGATCAGCCATTGCCAAACGCCCGCCATACCCTGTCGATTACCGCAATCGTGACAGCGCTTATGTTGGCGCCACCGCTGCAGGCCGACATCGAAAAAGCGCGCGATCTGATGGAGAGCAGCCGCTTTGAAGAGGCGATGCAGCAATTGTTGCCTGCGGCCCGTTCGGGCAACGCCGATGCCGAGGAACTGATCGGTGTGATGTACGCGATGGGGCTCGGTGTCGAGCGCGACGACATTCGCGCCTTTGAATGGTATCTGCGTTCGGCGCTTAAGGGGCATCCGGGGGCTCAATCCGGAGTTGGCTGGTATTACGAAGTCGGTCGTGGCATGCCGGCGCCGGATCTGGTTCGAGCCTACATGTGGTATGTGTTGTCGGCGATCGGCGGTGATCCGGACGCGACGATATCGCAGGAGGAAGTTGTGAAGAAAATGACCGCAGAGCAAATCGAACAGGCGCATGTGCTGGTGGATGATTATAAAAGCTGGCTTTACCCGTTTCGTTAACACGCTGGCGGCCGCAATGGCCGCCAGCAGCACTTCAGTTACTTAATATCCATCGCGGCACCGCCGTCGACTTTTTCCTCAGCGGCTGCAGCGGCAGTACTCAGTGCATCGAATACCTCACCACCGTTTTTAACATTGTCCTTGAACCAGTCGAAGACCGGTGCAGCAGCTTCTTTGAACGCACCTTTTTCTTCAGCGGTGGGTACGTAAAGATCACCACCACCGGCGACGAAATCTTCGTATGCCTGAATCGACTTGCGCTTGGGTGAGGCGAATGTCGCTTGCTGCAGGGCGGCGAAGCCATCGACTACCACGCGACGCATGCTCTCATCCATGCCCATGAATCGATCATTCGACATCCACCACAGCGCGCCCATGTAGGCATGGCCATCGAGGGTGACATATTTCAAACCGGCGTCGGGGAATTTCATGCCCATGATATCGGTGATACCGTTTTTGGAACCTTCCACTACACCGGTTTGAAATGAGGTGAAAAGCTCCGGCCACGGGATGGGCGTGGGTGATGCGCCGAGCGCTTTGACAAGCTCCTGTGGCAGGTCGGCAACGACGGTACGAATTTTCAGACCGTCCATATCACCGGGGCTTGCGACGCGGCGCTTGGTGTTGGCGAAGTTTCTCCAGCCGCCGGTGTTGCCGATCGTCATCAGGCGGATCTTGTCGCCGGAGTCTGCCAGTGCCATATCGCGCACGGTACGAGTGAATGTGCCTTCCGATAATACTTCTTCGGCGATGCGATCATCGCGCAGCAGGTAGGGCAGGTCGAGCACCTGAACGTACGGGAAGATACCGGCCGCACCACCCGAGGTTGAGATGTAGATATCGATCGAGCCGTCGGCTACACCCTGCAGGCACTCCGCGCCCTTTGAGCACAGCTGGGTGCCAATGAAAAGTTCAACGGCAATTTTGCCATTGGAGGCATTTTCAACGTAGTTCTTGAAAACCACCAGACCGTCGTAATCTTCGTCGTTTTCGTTAGAGTTGGCGGTGGCGCGCAGGGTGATGTCGGCAGCATGGGTGACTGACATTGCCCCCACGGACAGCAGTGCTGCGGTCAGCACGGATTTGATCATTTTAGCGGGTTTCATGGCGTTCCTCTTTCGCTTGGCGTTTGTGTTTGCTATTGAATAAACCCGAAAAATCGGGGCACTGCGAGTGATATTGATGGTACGTAGGTGATCAGGAAAATAACCAGCACCTCAACTGCCAGAAACGGCAGTATGGCTTTGGAGATGGTTTCAACCCGTTCACCAGACACACTGGAGGCGACAAACAGCACCAGCCCCATCGGCGGTGTTGCAAGCCCCACGGTCAGGTTGACGCTCATTATAATCGCGAAGTGTACGGGATGAACGCCGATGTCGGTGAATATCGGCGCGAGAATCGGCCCGAGGATAATAATCGCCGGCCCGGCATCGAGAAACATGCCGACAATGAAAAGCAGAATGTTGATCAGGAACAGCAGCATCAGCGGATTTTGCGACAAACCCAGAATCATCTCGGCCAGCATTTCCGGTGTATGGCTCAGGCTGACCACCGTTTTGAACGCCATCGCAGCACCCACCAGCAACAGCACAACAGAGGATGTGATGGCCGCCCGTGTAAAAGCAGCGGGCAGGTCGCGCAAGGTCATTGAGCGCAGGATAAAAAGGCTGACAAAAAGCGCATAGGCGGCGGCTACCGCCGAGGCTTCTGTGGGGGTGAACACGCCGCCCAGAATGCCGCCCAGGATGATCACCGGGGTCATTAGCGGGAAGAAAGCGCGCAGAAATGATTTGCCCCGTGCAGGCCAGTTGGCGCGTTCCGATGCGACCGGGAAGTTATAGCGATTGGCCATCACGACTGTCATCGCCATTAAGCCCAGGCCCACCAGAACACCCGGGACAATACCGGCGAGAAACAGCGCTGCGACGCTTTCGCCCATCACATAGGCGTAGATGATCATGATCCCCGAGGGCGGAATAATCGGACCGATCACCGATGATGCAGCGGTGATGGCAGCGGCAAAGCGCCTGGAGTAGCCGTTCTTTTCCATCGCCGGTACCAGCATCGAACCCAGCGCCGAGGTATCGGCTACCGCCGAGCCAGACAATCCGGCGAATAACATGGACGACAGAATATTCACATGTGCCAGCCCGCCGCGCAGATGCCCCATCATCGATTGCGAGAACTCGACTAACCGCATGGTGATGCCGCCGCGGTTCATCAGCTCGCCGGCGAGCATGAAAAACGGAATGGCCATCAACGGAAAACTGTCCATGCCGTTGTAGACGTTGCGGTATAAAAGTGCCAGGTCGCGCTCCTGACCGTTCAGCCAGAGCACGATGCCGGGTGCGGCCAGCAGTCCGAAAAACACCGGCAGGCCGATCATCAGAAAAAACAGGAACAGCGGCAGAAACCAAACCAGCATTAGCTATTGTCCAGTTTGGCCTGATCGGCATCGACGGGCAGCGGCAGATCGGGATTGAGCACACCAATTGCCGAACGCAGAATCAACTCGATATTGACCATCAGCAACAGAATGAGGCCGGTCAACAGTGACATGTACATCCACGCCAGCTTGATCGGTAACGGTTTGCCGCCAAACCACTGCATCGGCAGCTTCAGGCTGGAAGACGCGAATAACCAACCGGAGTTGACGTGCTTGATGCCGAATTTGATACCGACGACCAATACGGCAGTGGAGAGGCACAACAGAAACAGGGTGAGAAGTGTGGCGAGGATGCGAGGCAGCGCTCGTGGAAGCATTTCGATGCAGACAAAGCCGGCCCAGCGATAGGCCGATGGCGCAACCAGGCCTGTCATCCACAGCATCAGGAAGCGTGCGGCTTCATCGGGCCAGGCCAGTGCGCCGCTGCCGAGGTAGCGGTAGTAGACCTGGATCAGGATCACCAGCACCATCAAAGCGATGGCGATCCAGCCCAACAGGCGGCCGGTTCGCAGCAGCAGCGTATTGATAGACGATAGCGCCAGAAACGGCCACTGCAGTGCAGCCAACGATCAGCCCCCATGCCGAGTGTCAGGGCAGGCAGTATAACCGCGCTGTGGGGGTGAGTGTGTTCAATCTGCGGCCAGCGGCGAGTGAGAGTTGCCGGTCGGCGGGTGACGTGCGCCCCTGGGGGATATATCCGTGAAGACGTGAGGGACTGACTCCTTGTCTGTCCCTCCAACTTCCCTGTATTGCAGTGTGGTGGCCTCGGCAAAAATGTCCTTGCCGGGTTGCGATGCCGTTACAGCTGCAGTGTGATGCCTTCGTGATTTCTATAATGCGAAATCGGCACCAAGTCACACGGTAATGTTTGGAAAATAATCTAACTCATTGAAAATAAATAACAAATAAACGTATACGTTGTTTTGAGTGATTTGGTGCGGTCGCGCTGAAAGTGCCAAATGTCAGCTTCTCTGGCGTCGGTTTTCTAGCGTGCCACCCAGCCGCCACAAACCGGAAAGATCTGCCCGACAAAGCAATCGGCGGCGTTGCTGCAAAGATAGGCCGCAAAGGTTGCGTCTTCCTCGGCGCTCACCAGTCGTCCCAGCGGGACCTCGCGCTGCAGCTTTTTCACGAACGCCGGATTGCTTTGCACCGATTCGGGAAAGTAGGTGGGGTTGTCGACAAAGTTCTGCGCAATCGCATTGACCTGAACATTGTCCCTGGCCACCTCCAGTGCGACCGACTGAATGTAGGCAAGCTGTGCACCTCGCGCCGCACAGTAGGTGGAGGTTTTGCGGATGCCGCGCATACCCGAGGCGCTGCCCATCAAGAGGATTTTCCCCTGTTTCCGCGCAGTCATCATCGGCAGTACTGCCTGCGTCAGGTAGCGCAGCGGATCCACCATGCTGCGAAAAGCATTAAACCATTCGTCGTCATCGACCTCGGCAGCTGCGGTTGCCGGTGCCGGAATGGCTAAATTAGCCAGCAGAACGTCGATCTGTCCGGCATCTTTTACAACGTGTTCCACTGCCGCCGCCGAATCGAGCGCATCGGTGTTTGCGATCACACTGGCGCCGGCTTTCTCCAGGGTTGCACACAGTGCCGGACCCATAAACGTATCGGCCTGAGTCACAAGGATTCGTTTTGACTGAAGATCTACCAGTGACATTTTTTTATCCGGTTGATGTGAAGAAGTAAACGCGTCCTTGCTAAACCGGATCGCGTCGCAGCGACTGACATAGACAATGCACGCCGCCGCCGCCGAGGGT
>CAKZSB010000028.1 GCA_937920585.1 uncultured Granulosicoccaceae bacterium
CTACAGTCATCCACACACCCGTCATTCCGGACTTGCTCCGGAATCCAGATATTGCTCTTGCGGCAACACCAGTAATTCCGTGAACGACTTTTCCTGCACGACGCAAACATCTGGTTACCGTGGCAAGCACGGTATGACGGGTTCTTGCGGGCCGATTTGTTTGAGTCTACCCACAACGCTACAGTCGTCCACACCCCCGTCATTCCGGACTTGCTCCGGGAACCATATGTTACCCTCGCTGCAACACCAGTAAGCCGAAAAACCACTCTACCCGCACGACGCAAACATCTGGTCACCGTGGCAAGCACGGTATGACGGGGTTTTGCGGGTCGATTTGTTTGAGTCCATCCACAACGCCACAGTCATCCACACACCCGTCATTCCGGACTTGCTCCGGAATCCAGATGTTGTTCTCACTGCACCACCACTAAAAGTGGTAGTTACCGTGTACCAGAGTAAGTCCGAAATGACCTAAGCACAGTATGACTGTTTTAATAGGCCAATCTGTTTGAGTATATTCATAACCGGCACCAAAACTAACGCGGCGCGAGCAATTGTTTGGCAGCGCTATTCAATTCATCGTAAGTGGCGTTGGTTTTCTTCGCACCAACCCGATGAATGAATTCGTAGGTGAGTTCACCACTTCGATCAAAACCATACACCGTGGGAATGCGGCTGATACCACCGAACAGTGTTCGAATATCCTCCGATCCGACCAAAGCCGGAAACGATGGCCTGGTCAACTGCAGGAACTTCTGCATACGCGCCTCATCGTTGTCATCCCATGCCTCATAGACGTTGATCGCAACGATGCGCAGGTCGGTCTCGCGATACTGCTCTGCCAGATCATTCAAGTTGGCAAACTCTTCACGACACGGCGGGCACCAACTGGCGAAAAAAGTGACCAGCACCGGCTTATTGGTCAGTGTTGCAAGTGCTGCCGTTGCAGCACCCTGCACTGCCGGTAATTCGGCGACGATGGCTCTGGCTTTTTGATCAAAACGAGGCGTTGCAGACAACACACTCGCAGACGATACCGCACAAACCAGCATCAGCAATCCTGTGAAAGTATTTTTGATTCGGCGCATCGGGCTCTACTGTAGTCAATGGATCACTGTGTTGACACCGCAGGCACCAGCAAGTTTCCGGCAACTCACCCTGTTGACGAGGCACTGTTCGGCAAAACCCGAATCCGCCACCTGCAACCTCAGCACTGATTCGACTATTTGCGCCGGCGCGCCGGGCTCTTTCGCGAGCCGTGTTTTTCCAGCACTTTTGCACTCGCCTCTTTGCCAAAGTCACTCTTGCGTATACTGAAAATCTGATCCTTCATGGCTTTTGCCGCCACTTTGAAATCAACGATCGGATCAGGATATGAACCCAGCCTCGGGCGATCGCTAGCTGCTATTTCCAGCGGACTGAATTCGGCGAGTTCCGGAATCCAGCGTTTAATGAATTCACATTCCGGATCCTGATCCAGAATTTGCTTAACCGGGCTGTAGACGCGAATGGTATTGATGCCGACCACACCGGCCTGCATTTGCAACTGGGACAAATGAATGCCTGGCTCGTAGTCGCGAAAGATTCGTGCCAGCGGCGGGTGTATGGTGCGCCAGCTCAGATGCAGGCCGAACACGGCAAAGCTCACCACCATCGCACGCATGCGAAAATTCAGAAAGCCAGTTGCCTGCAGGCAGCGCATGCAGGCATCGATCAGGGGAAATCCGGTCTTGCCAAAGACCCAGGCGTTGAGCTTTTCGGGATCGTCTTCGTACTGGAGGGGCACATAGGCCGGATTGATCGCGGTAAATTCCATATCCGGCTCCGATTCAAGGCGCTGAATAAAATGATCATGCCAGTGCAGCCGGGAACTGAATGCACGCAAGCTCTTGCCCCACTGTTTGCCGGTGTCATCGCCCATCTCGCGATATCCGGCCTGCGCCCTGATGGTAGCAGCATGCACAGCACGCAGGCTGATCGTACCCCACGCCAAATGCGCACTGAGCCGAGATCCCGCCTCGAACGCGGTGTTCGGCGAGGAAATGCCACCCGAATAGCCAAACCCCCGGCGGGTCAGGAAGGAGTGCAACTCCAGTTTAGCCTGCGTCTCGCTAATGGCTTGCAGCTGACCGAACTCGATTTGATCATACTCACTGGCGTGGTAGAAATCAGTGTGATCCGGGATTTGCTGCCGGTCGCAGCGCTGTTGCACCTCGGCGGGCAGCGGCACGGACTTTGGCTCGGCAATTACAGCGCTTTCGATGAGGCGCTGGCGAAACACCGGCTGGCGCTGATCGCGATTTACCAAGCGCCGGATCACTGCGTTCTGAGGTACCTCATGCCATTCAACCTGACGCGCTTCGCACCATTTTGCCACCCGGATATCACGCTGGAAGGTCCAGTCGTTTCCGGTTTCCTCATGGCTGTAAATCGCACCGAAGTCGATGAGCTCGTGCAATTCATTCAGCACGTCTTCGATGCTGCCCGTGGCAATAAATACGTCGCTGTCGATAGCGCGCAGGCTGGTGCGCAGATCCGTCAGCGCCTGATACCAGGCCTGCACATGCATGGCAGAGGTATCGCTCTGCGCAATCAATCCGGATTCAAAAACAAAGACGGGCACGACGCGATGCGTCGATTGCAGAGCGCCAGCCAGCGCGCCGTTATCGTGCAGACGCATGTCGCGCTTGATCCACCAGATCGATGGCTTCATGTCAGTTCGGTTGACCCGTTGTTAAACCATCTGAGTGTCCCAACAAAACTGTGAAGATGACGTCAACGCGATGGGCTATCCTTGCGCGCCTGCCGCCGACAGCGCTCGCTGCAATAGACAATCGACGGCCACAAACCGCGCGACTGCCACTTCTTGCGGTTGTGGAACTCGCGACGACAGACCGGGCAAATCTTCACCTGGCTCTTGACGTTATCACTCATGCCCAAACCAGCTCGACGTTTTGCGGGCATCTTTCCAGAAACGCGAAAAGCTCGTTAACGCTCGCTCGGGGGCGGCGTAGCACCAGTCGCGCGCGTCGCGTTCCCCCGGCCAGTGCCGGGTGGCCGGATACTCTCGGGTAAACAGCGACAAGTGGGCCGTCCCCTGCGGGAACAGTTCATCGATACTGCCAACGAATACTTCAAGCCCGTCTATTGCTCGCGCCCAGTGATTAATAAATCGCCAACGCAACGGGCTCAACGCAAACTCGCGGTGCATGTCGGGCTCGATCAACAGCACTCGCCGCCCGGCCTGCGTTCGCCGCCAGTTCGGATCGAGATTCCAGATCGAGTACAGAATGACGCTACTCTCGCTGCTCACCACAGGCCCCGCGGTCGTGTCCGGATAAGTGTTGTCGAGTTGTATCACCGAACGCGGCTCGAGAACCTCGGGCAGTGGCAGTTGTGCAAGTTGTTCGTAGTCGATATCGATAAAGGTACCAGATTGATCACCGCCACTGAAGCGATTGATATTCTCCTGATTGGCAATGTACTTACGCTGACTAAAAGTCCCGGCCACCCACTGCCAGCTCAGCGTATTACTGGCCAGATCGCCGTCGAGCAAGTGATAATGCATCCAGCGCGACGCCTCGCGCCAGTGACTGCGGCCGGTATTGCAGGCCAGTGCCGCAGTCCAGAGGCGTGCATGGTTATGCATGTGACCCGATAGTTGCAGCTCGCGCACAGCAGCATCAACCACATCAATACCACTGCACCCCTCGACCAGGGCCCTCGGCGGATTCGGGCTCGAAACCTGCGTTTGCGGTTCACGCATGTCGGCAAATATAGCATCGCCGCGGGCCTGCCATACCCGGTGAAAAAACTCGCGCCAGCCAAGCTGCGACAACAACCCGGACGCCCGCTTGCCATCGCTGCGCGCCAGCACCGATTGCGCGATTTGCCGGGTACTGATTACCCCGTGGGTAACAAACGGACCAAGCCACGTTACCGCACCCGCCAGGTGATTTCGCGATTTCGCATAGGCATCGGGGTCAATGCTCTCAATACGTTCACACAACGTTTCATAATCTGTAAAAAAGCTCGGTACCATTGACCAACCCCTACTCCAGTAACGGTGCAAAAAACAATGAAAGCAGTGCTGGTATTTCCACACCAGTTGTTTGCCGATCACCCCGGCCTTGCAATGCAACCCGACAGGATCATCCTTTGCGAAGACCCGCTATTCTTTGGAGATCAACGCTACCCGATGCGTTTTCATCGCCAGAAACTGCAGTTACACCGCGCGAGCATGCAATATTATGCCGAGCACCTCGTTTCGCAAGGACACGAAATCACCCTGTACGATTATGCATCGGGCAAGTCGGTTACTGAGCGGCTTGTCGCGAACCTGCGCAAACAAGGCGTGACGACGCTCTGGTGCTGCGATGTCGCCGATTTCGCACTATCGCGACGACTAAGCGAAGCCTGTGAAAAGCACTCAATCAAGCTTCACTGGCAGGCTACCCCGGGCTTCATCAATACGGACGAGCAGAATAGCGAATACAGGCGCGGCAAAAAGCGCTGGCATATGGCGGATTTTTACAAATGGCAACGACGCCGGCTGAACATCCTCATCGATAGCGACAATGAACCGGTGGGTGGCAAGTGGAGTTTTGATGAAGAAAACCGCAAGAAGCTGCCACGCAAGGCTATTGCCGATCTGCCCGAACTGCAATTTCCGGCGCCTTCTGAGCACACCAAGCAAGCGCACAAACACGTGGCCAAACACTTTTCCGATCCGATCGGCACCGACAGCACACTGCTATATCCTGCCTCGCACGAGCAAGCCGAGCAATGGCTGAGTGACTTTCTGGCCTTGCGGTTTTCTCACTTTGGCCCCTATGAAGACGCCATCGTGGAGGATCAGAACTGGCTCTATCACAGCGTGCTCACACCGGCACTGAACATCGGCCTGCTGACCCCGCAGCAGGTGGTGGATCGCACGCTTGAGTACGCGAGTAAAAATGATGTGCCCATCGCGAGCACCGAGGGATTTATCCGCCAGGTGATTGGCTGGCGGGAATTCATGCGAGCGACCTATCAGGATATCGGTGTAACCATGCGCACAGGCAATCACTGGCAACACACCAGGCCGATGCCGGATGCATTCTACACCGCTACGACGGGCGTGCTGCCGGTAGACAACACCATTCAACGTGTGCTGGACACTGGCTACTGTCATCACATCGAGCGACTGATGGTACTGGGCGGCTTTATGTTCCTGTGCGAAATTAAACCCGACGACATCTATCAGTGGTTTATGGAACTGTTTGTCGACAGCTATGATTGGGTGATGGTGCCGAACGTCTACGCGATGAGCCAGAATGCCGATGGCGGACAGATCACAACCAAACCCTATTTCTCCGGTTCAAACTACATCCGCAAAATGAGCCACTACCCGAACGCCGAATGGTGCGAGACCTGGGATGCACTCTACTGGCGATGGATCATCAAGCAGTCTTCCGCACTGGCCAAAAATCCGCGCTGGGCGATGATGGTACGCAATGCCGAAAAAATGGATACGAACAAAAAAGAAAAACTACTCAAAACGGCCGAACAGTACCTGAAGGCAATGCATGGCTAACTCCGGGCTGCCAGCCAATCCCGAACACCGCGATAAACCACGTCGCGGTTAATCTCGTTCAGATTTTCGTGATAGTTTTCGGGATAGACAACCTTGGTAACATCGTCACCCTGCATCGATTCGATATAACGCTGCACCTGTGGCGTATCGGCCAGTTTATCCTGCCCGGCCAGAATCACATACACGGGCAAGTTCCAGCGCGAGATTGACTGTGACAGCTGCTGTTGCGCAATCAGAAGCTCCGAGCCAAACCGTATGGTCGCCTCACTGGCCCGAATATTATCCTGCTCGTCGGTGCGATGCCGTGCAGTGATGGCCGAGTCGTGTGTCAGCACATCGGTAAAATCTTGCAGCGGGGCTTTCATCGTGGGCACACACCGCGACAAAACGCCGGATAACTTTTTCAAAAACGGATTGACCGCAATGGCGTTTGCCCAATAAGGGGAAGAGAATATGTAGCCTCGAATATCCTCAACCTGCGATTGCAGTTCGAGCGCCGGGTTCATCTGCCTGCACAATTGCAAGCCAAAGTGCGCACCGATAAGCCCGCCCATGGAATGACCCATAATAAATACCGGTAAACCAGGCCACCACTGCCTCACCTGCCTGACCATCAGATCCAGATCCAGCACGAAGTCGGAAAAACGATCAATATGCACCCTTTTCTGCTCGCTGTGACCCCGCAGTTCAAAACTGACGGTCGTCCAGCCCTGTGCCTTGAAGTGCAAAGCCGGGGTGACAAAATCACCGGCGTGAGCCAGCCCGCCGTGAACACCGATCAGGATGCCCCGCGGATCGGGCGCATCCCACACCAGCACTCGGCGATCAACGCCATCGGCACAGCGAAGTGCGTCTATTCTGTCTGCCTGAAAACGATCAGTCATCTGTCTTACCTGCTCAGTCCAGCGGGCAGTGTACTGCCAGACGGCATGAATGCATTGCACACCCACGTTGCAGAGCGAACACACGTGCCGGGCCATTCAGCGGAGCGGGTATAATGCAAATTCGCAAAGGCCGCCGTATCGTTCGCTGCCCCGTAAAGAAAAGAACTGAGATGACCAACGCCTCGCTCGTCGACTACGATGTTTCCGATCATATTGCACAGATCACGCTGGATCGGCCGCCAGCCAATGCCTTCAGTATCGATTTTCTGGATCAGATTCTCGATGCCCTGCGCCGTGCATCTGATGATAAAAACGTAAGGGCCGTTATGCTGCGCAGCGCATTGCCCGGCATATTCTGCGCCGGCCTCGATCTCGACATCCTGATCGGCAAGACCAGCATGGAGGTACGGGAGTTTCTTGAAAAGCTCTACATTGATCTGTGGGATATTCAATACAACATGGGCAAGCCGAGCATTGCGCTGGTCAATGGTGCGGTGCGCGGTGGCGGCATGACGCTGGCAATCTCCTGCGATGTGATCATGGCATCCGATGCCGCCACCTTTGGTTACCCGGAAATCGATCTGGGCCTGCTGCCGGCCATTCATTTCACCCACCTGCCACGGATTATCGGCCGATACCGGGCCTATGATCTATTGTTCACCGGCCGAACCTTTCCAGCCAGTGAGGCAGCTTCGATGGGGATGGTCAGTCGCGTCGTGGCCGGCGATGACCTGTTCGATGAATCGCTCAAGCTTGCAAACACGCTCGCGCAAAAATCGCCTGTGGCAATGCGCCTGGGCAGAGCGGCGTTCATGCGCACTAATGATCTGGATTATCGCCGCGGGGTTGCCGTTGCGGTGGAGGATTTTTGCAATGCGGCGACCACCGCAGATGCCCAGGAGGGCCTAAAGGCATTCCTGCAAAAGCGCAAGCCCGGGTGGAGTTCGTAACGGTAATTCTCACTGCCGTTTACAGTATGTTTCCAGTCGTTTAATGAACGCCTCGGTAGCTGCTATTCTCAACGGTAAGGCCGCATACTTCGCCACCGCTTTAACCAGGGGATACCGCTGGTGAAATCCGCTATTACTCCGCCACTGGCATTGTTGTCCAGCGTGCTGATACTCACACTCAGCCACGGCTTGATGGTCGTTCTGCTGCCTGTGCATTTGAGTGTCAAAGGCGTACAGACCGACACTATCGGGTGGGTCCTGTCGCTCTATGCAGTGGGCATGCTACTCGGCGGACTCTATAACAACGCCTTGCTGAAAAGAGCGGGCCATATTCGCGTGTTCGCCTGCACCGCTGCTTTGGTCGCGGTATCGATACTCGCGTGCGGCTTGTCAGCCAATCCGATCCTGTGGGGATTGATGCGACTGCTGAACGGCTTTGCTATATCAGTGTCCCTGGCGGTCATCGATCACTGGCTGAGCGAAAGTGCCACAGAGAATACCCGCGGGCAACTGCTCGCAGCCAATCAGATGGTGATTACCGGCGGTATGTTTACCGGGCAATTTATGTTTAATCTCGCACCGCCCGAGTCAAACACCATGTTTATTGTCGGCGGCATGCTGGCAAGCCTGGCATTGGTACCCATGGTGCTCAGTCGACGCACCGGCCCGGTGATCTCTGAAGACACCGTGATGGGCGTAAAAGACGTTTTCGAGCGATCACCATTGGGTATGGTGGGCTGTTTTTTTGCCGGCCTGCTGCTGTGGTCGATGTTGGGCATGCTGCCGGTCTACGGTGCGGCGCACGGTATTTCAGGCTTCGAGCTTACATTGCTTAGCGGGGCCGCTATTCTGGGTTCCTTTTTAATGCAGTTCCCGGTCGGTTATCTGTCCGATCGCTACGATCGTCGAACCGTAACTGCTGTACTGGTTTTCATCTCGCTGCTGGCAAGCCTGGCATCGCCGATGGCACAGGCTGCGCACCTGTGGCTATTGTTGTTACTTATCGCAATCAGTGCCGGGGTGTTCGGCTCACTCTACGCGATCAGTATTTCGCAAACTTTCGATAACCTGAAACAATCTGAAATGGGTGCGGCGATGGGACCGCTGGTGATGGTATACGCGATGGGTGCTATCGCAGCGCCGCTGATGAGCTCCAACTTAATGCAATTGGCGGGTCCCGAT
This sequence comes from uncultured Granulosicoccaceae bacterium, assembly GCA_937920585.1. Classification (GTDB taxonomy): domain Bacteria; phylum Pseudomonadota; class Gammaproteobacteria; order Granulosicoccales; family Granulosicoccaceae; genus CAKZSB01. The sequence goes on from CAKZSB010000028.1 coordinate 8,592, forward strand.
TCGCTGTTCTATCTGCTCTTCGCACTGCAGATTCTGTTGCTGGGTTACATTGTCTACCGCATGCGACAGCGCGATGCGCTGCCGGTAGAACAACAGGAAGCTTACGTCCTGCAAAGCGCATTGGGGGGTGTTGGGGCTGAACTCGACCCGCGCACAGAATTCAATGAAATCGAGCAACCGCTGAGCGCCGGTGCTGATATCGCGGTGATTCTGGCGCTCACTGAGCCAGAAATGGCGATTGGCCTGGCCACCGATCTCGTTGAAGCCAATCCCGAAGAGTTACTGTCGCTGGCCTACGCCATGGCACAGATTGAGGGTGTGGACAGCAAGGAACTAATGGATGCCATGAGCCAGGTTGTACCAGAGCGACGCACCGAAATTGCCGAGACCATTGCTCGCGCCTGGCCGGAAGGGGCTACCGATATTGTCACCTGGCTGCTCGATGAAGGCACCAGCGACGCACACGAGGCCATCGCCGGCATAGCGCAGGCCGTACCAGACAGAGGATCAGAAATTATCGAAGCGGCTATCGAGCAATTCAGTGAAGTCGATGCCGAGCCTTCGGTGGTGCAGGATTTTGTCGAGAGCTATGTCGAGACGATTGGCGATCACGTTGACAACCTGCGTCCGGCAGATCGCGAGGACGACAACTCAGGCGAGCACCTGGCTGAAGTCTATGCCGCCGTGACAGAAGCTATGCCGGAACAATCAGTTGAGCTTGCACAGAGTATGACGGAGGCCGTCCCGAGCGCCGCCACCGAGGTTACCGAAGCGCTGGTGCAAGCGGTTACCGGTGAGGACGACAGCTATGATGAGCAGGCATCTGATGCGATCAGTCAGCACATAAGTAACCTGGCAGATGCGGTGCCGGAACAGATCGAGGATATCGCCGCATCGATTGTCGAGGCCGTGCCGGAGGCGGCAGAGGATGTCGACGAGGCACTTCGCGAATGGCAGGAAAGCGAATCGGACGACGATAACAACACGGCGCCGAAACAGGATTAGCCTTGCAACGCGCCCTGCCGTTTTAGCGGTTTTCGCTGTCGTAGTGTAGGCACAAGTGAAAAAATCGCCGCAAGCACAACACCGGACCGGGAAAGAGGTTACCAACGTGTAGCAGCGATTAGTCAGCGGGACATTTACCCTGCGCTCTGAGTAATCAACGGAATCTGCGTAGTTTCAATGTCCCTGTCGCTTCCGCAAATAGAGGGCATTGCGCCCGACCAGGCCTCGCTCAAGGCCGCCGCCAAACTCATGAAGCCAGGCAAATGGCCATTGCGTTCTCGCGATGCCAACAGCCAGCTCATCTGGGGCGAGTGCCAGGGGTCGGGTTCAAACCCCTACCGCGTCATGGCCGATGTCACTGATCTCGGCTACAAATGCACATGCCCGTCGCGCAAGTTTCCGTGCAAGCACTCACTCGCGCTGATGTGGATGTACGCTGAGGGCGCCGGTGACTTTAGCGAAGGCACTGTGCCGGATTGGGTCACTGAATGGATGGGCCGCCGCCGCAATACCGGAACCGCCACAGCAACCGGCGGCGATGACAATCCCAAAACCGCCGCTGCCACAAAAAGCATTGCTGCAGCGACCGCGGCCGAGCCTGCAAAACCTGTTGATCCCAAAGCCGAGGCAAAGAAGAAAGCCGCGGCCGAAAAGCGTGCCATTGTCACCCGGGAAAGCGTGCAGCTGGCGACACTGGATCTGGAACAGTGGATCGCCGATCAGCTTCGCGGCGGACTGGCGACGTTCCAGTCTGCAGCGCCCGAACGGTGCCGACGCATCGCCGCCCGCCTGGTTGATGCCAAGGCCCAGGTGCTCGCCGGCAGAGTGGATGAACTTCCCTCGCGCATCGCCGGGCTCGGCACCGAAGAGCGTCTCGATGCGCTGATCACCGAACTGGGCAAGCTGGTGCTGCTGGTTCGCGCCTGGCGCCAGAATCCCGATGACCCGGCGCTGCATCGCAGTGTTATTGCGCCCGAGACTCGCGAGCAGATTCTCGACTCCGACGCCCTGTCGGTCAGTTCGCGCTGGGAGGTGGCCGGTGAGCGGATCAGCACCCGCAAGGACGGCCTGGTCAGTCAGGCGACGTGGCTGCACAACCTGCAGGCAGGCGAGCAACGCTTTGCGCTGTTGCTGGATTTCTTTCCGGCTCATCTGGGCAAGCGATCCAGTTCATTCACCGCAGGCGAACAGTTCGACGCCACACTGAAATTCTATCCCGGTCCGCAAACACTTCGCGCACTGATTGCCGAGCGCGGTACAGCCGAACACGGCGACGCAAGCTGGCTGACACCATCGCAAGGCGACAACATATTTAGTCGAATCCATCAGTGCCTCGACGCCGAGCCCTGGGCAATGACAATTCCACTGATGCTGCCAGCCGGGCAGATCTGCGAAACGGGCAGCGGGCGCTGGTGGTGGCAGGCAAAAGACGAGAGTACCGCGTTGCCGCTGACTGGCGCACTTGACGCCGTTACCCGGGGCATTGCACTGGATGCGACAATTGGCCTGTGGAACGGCAGCCGGCTCGATCCGGTCACCGCCCTGTCGAATTTCGGGAGGGTGAATTTTGGCTGAAATCGAAAATGAGCTGGCGGCAATTAAAGGCCGCTGGATGAGCGGACTCGCAGGATCAGACGCCGCATCCGCCAATTGGAAAACGCTGATCGGCAGCGGTACCGAAGCGGAGCTGCGATTGCTGGCACTGACCGGCCAGGCACTGCAAATCGGTTTTGTGCCGGTACCTTCCGACAAACTCCAGCCTTCTCGCCCGCTGCCAGAACTTAGCCTGCCCGTCATGCCGCAAGCGGCCCGCCACAGCTTTCGACGTGCCATGGCCGACAACGCTCAAGACACGCAAATCACAATGCAGATTCTGGAACTGGTTGAATCGAGAGGCTACTCGGCGCACCCGTTCGACTGGATGCCCCGCAGCAGCCATAGCAGTGATGTGCCTGCGTTGTATGCCCCGTGGACTGACTGGCTCAACAACGATGTTGGCAAACCACAGCAGGAAACCCTCAGCGAGGAAAACTGGGACGGCTGGTTCCCCGCCGAACGGCGCAGCGCTTTTACCGCATTGCGCACGATCGATCCCGATGCCGCTCGCGAATTACTGGCGGCAAAAGCACTGGATGTTCCAGCCGACGAACGCCTGCGATTAATCGATCTGTTATCCAACCGACTGGGTGAATCCGATATTGCGTATCTCGAGAGCCTGGAAAAAGATCGCTCCGGCAAAGTAAAGACCCGCGCCGCACAACTGCTGGCAAGACTGGGCGCCTGCGCAAGTGATGCCGAGCTGGTTGCAGAGCTTGCTGAAACGCTGGCACTCAAACGCGCAAAACTGTTAAGCAGTGCAAAGGCAGTCATACCGAAAAAACTAAAAAACAATGCGCAGCGAAAGCGACGATTGGAACTGTTCTCACTGGTGCCATTGCATGCTCTGGCAAACGCTTTTGAATTGACATCACTTCAGTTCGTTGAGGGCTGGGACCTTGCAACGGATGAGCGCTGCAACCACGCCTTCATTTCAATGGTTGCCAACACAGGTGACGACACGGTGCCGGCGGTACTGGCATCGCGAATTGTCGCGCTAAAAGACGATCAGTATGCTTTGTATGAACTGATTCCAAGGCTGCCTGGCACAGTAAAACAGCAGCTGATCGGCGACGCGCTGGCGATCGAGGGCGATCTGTTTCAACTTGCTGTCGATCTGTCGCGTCCGGCGCTTGGACAACTAAAACTAGAATCGATCAACAAGTCACCTGACTACAAAGCGATGACGACAGCGATTGCCGAAATTGCAAAAGGTGCCACCAACAGAAAAACCGAGATAGCGCTGGCCCACTGCTATACAACGCTTGGCCTGCTGCTCGACAAAAAAGGCGCCGACGCTGCGATTGCCCAGGTGATCGCCTCCGGAACACTGGCCTCTGATCCACAGTTAAACATGCTGCAACTGAATGCTGCACTCACCCCGTCCTCCCGGAGCATTAAATGACCGATACGCTGCGCCTGCCGGTTGAAAAAGTATACGAAGCCGAACTCAAAGCACTCGCCAAAGCAGACGATGGCCAGAAGCCGCCCGGCTGGGCACTGTCGCCACAGTCGGTGGTAACCTACCTGCTCGGTGGCAAGGCGGGCAAAACAGAAATAAGCGCCAAATATGTCGGCAGTCGCCGGCTGATTGAAACGGCTGTTGCCACACTTGCAACCGACCGTGCACTGCTGTTGCTGGGTGTGCCCGGCACGGCAAAGTCGTGGGTGTCGGAACATATGAGTGCGGCTATTTGCGGCGATTCAACGCGGATTATTCAATGTACCGCCGGCACCGATGAAACCCAGGTTCGCTATGGCTGGAACTATGCGCAGCTGCTGGCCAAAGGGCCGAGCCGCGATGCGCTGGTCCCTACCCCGCTCTACAAGGCGATGGAAGAAGGCAGCTTGTGCCGCCTTGAAGAACTCACCCGCATGGGATCCGATGTTCAAGACACACTGATCACCGTGTTGTCCGAAAAGATGATGCCGATCCCGGAACTGAACGACGCAGTTTATGCCACGCGTGGCTTCAACGTGATCGCAACGGCGAACGATCGCGACAAGGGCGTAAATGATTTATCGGCCGCACTGAAACGTCGCTTCAATGTAGTGGTATTGCCACTGCCCGACGACATCGACAGCGAAATACTGATCGTCACCAAACGCGTTAATGAAATGGCGCAGTCACTCGATCTGCCGGTACCAAAAAATGCGGCGGAAGAAATTAACCGCGTGATCACCATGTTTCGTGAGTTGCGCAGCGGCGAAACACTCGATGGTAAAACCGCACTGAAATCCCCCTCCGGTTCGCTGTCAACGGCCGAGGCAATCGCTGTGATGGTGGGTGGCCTCAGCCACTCGGCCTTCTTCTCCGACGGCTCTTTCAATGCAGAAAATCTTGCGCCCACGGTAGTCGGTGCAGTCGTAAAAGATCCGGTGCAGGACAAAGCCGTACTGGCAGAATATCTGGAGACCGTTTTGAAAAAACGCCGCGACTACGCCGACTACTATGCAGAGTTGAGCGGGATGGTTTGAGCGATGCCCGCGGACGTTCATTATTTCGGTATTCGCCACCACGGCCCGGGCTCGGCACGGGCACTGGTGGCGGCACTCAATGAAGTCAGACCCGCCTGTGTACTGATCGAGGGGCCGGCTGATTGCACATCGCTACTGCCGCTGCTGGCAAGCCCTGCCATGGTGCCCCCCGTGGCCCTTCTGGCCTATGCAGAAGATGACCCGGGCGGTGCGAGCTTCTGGCCCTTTGCAGAATTCTCACCCGAGTATCAGGCAGTGTACTGGGCACAAAACAACGACGCACAGATGTCACTTATCGATCTGCCGGTCAGCTGGCGATTGCCTGCCAAAGAAACAGAGCCGAATGCAGCCGATGACAGCAATGACGCAGAACAGCATGATGCTGACGACTCCGATACCGATCGCGAAACAGACGACAACAACGACTCCACAGACACCACCCGTGCAACCACCATCGCACGAGATCCGATCGGTGTGCTGGCCAACGCCGCGGGTTATCAGGATGGCGAGAGCTGGTGGCGCGACGTCATAGAAGAAAACCCGCAACCGGGGCCTGTGTTCGCCGCAGTTGCCGATGCCATGACTGCACTGCGCGCAGAGACAGAGCCCCCCGAAACCTTTGAAGCGGCGCGCGAAGCGCACATGCGCCTGGCCATCGCCAAAGCCCGTAAAGATACGGAAGGTGCCATAGCCGTGGTGTGTGGCGCATGGCATGTGCCGGCGTTGCGAGAAAAGCACACCGCAAAAGATGATCGGGCACTACTTAAAGGTGCACCAAAAAGAAAGATCGCCGCGACCTGGGCACCGTGGACTTCACCCAGACTGGCCAATGCCAGTGGCTACGGTGCAGGCGTTGCCGCCCCCGGCTGGTGTGCGCACTTGTGGAATGTTCGTGAGCACACTGTCGCAAGCTGGATCGCCAAAGCTGCGCGCCTGCTGCGCGAGGACGGCCACATTGTCTCCACTGCATCACTGATAGAAACGGAGCGACTGGCGCTGACACTGGCCGCGATGCGCGATCGTCCGCAACCGGGCCTGGATGACATCTACGACGCCGCTATCGCCACTTTGTGCAATGGCAATCCGGTGCAATGGTCAACCATTGCGGAACGTTTGCTGATCGGCTCGGAGGTCGGTGAAATTCCCGACGACGTGCCGCGTGCACCGCTGCTGGAAGACCTCCGGCGGCAACAGAAAAAAGCGCGCCTGAAACCCGAAGCACTCGACCGTGAATTATCGATCGATCTGCGCTCCGATGCCGGTCTGTTCCGTTCAACTCTGTTGCATCGGCTCAAAGTACTCGATGTGCACTGGGGCAAACTCATCGATGCCGGGCGCAGTCGCGGCACATTCAGAGAGCGCTGGGTCGTGCGCTGGGAACCGGAATTCGCGGTTAGCCTGGTGGAACATATTGTTCACGGCCCCACCATCGAACGCGCCGCAGTCGGCAGAATGGCCGCCCGGCTGAACGAGGCACAGACGCTGGGAGATCTGGCAAGCCTGGTGCGAGATGCACTGACCGCACAATTGCCCGAGGCCGCCTCGCATGGCATAGAACGCCTGAGCAACCGCGTCGCCCAAACCAGCGACTGCAGCGAAATGCTGGTTTCACTGCCGCCGATGGCAGATCTTATTCGTTACGGTGAGGCGCGCGCCAGTTCAACCGGGCAGATGGAAACCCTGATGAATCGCATTATCGTACAGGGATCGCTGGCCCTGCCCTATGCATCGCGCGGGCTGGATGCGGAGGCCTCGGCGATTATCACCCGTGCCGTACGCGAGGCTGATGTCGCGATACGCCTGGTGGAAACACCGGACAATGAAATCAACGGCTGGGTCGCTGCATTGCAGTCTCTGCTCGACGACCTGCAGGCAGCCCCACTCGTTGCCGGCGCCTGTGCACAGCTGCTTTTCGCCGCCGAACAGCTATCCCCCGATGACGCGCAGGATCTTTTAACCCGCAAGCTGTCCCCGGCTGTGGCAGTCACGGATGCAGCGGCTTTTTTTGAGGGATTTTTTGATGGCGCCTGCCAGCGACTACTATATGACGATGGTCTGCGCGAATCCGTTGATGGCTGGATCAGTACACTCGATGAAGACACCTTTCAGGAATTCCTGCCACTCTACCGCCGCGTTTTTTCTGCCCTGGATATCAACGAGCGCACGCGCTTGCTGCAGACGCTGTTCGGCAAAATAAGCGGTGGACTGACCGGACTGGCGCCGCTTGCCGATGCAGCAGACGCCTGGGAGCGCCACATGAGTATTATCATGAATATTCTCGCACAGGATAAC
>CAKZSB010000029.1 GCA_937920585.1 uncultured Granulosicoccaceae bacterium
CAATATTTCTACAAATAAGAATTATTCGTATTATCATCGTCGACAATTCTCAACGATGAGTAATCGATGCTCCCTCCCCCTGTTGCCAGGTTAAATACTCTCCACCACCCCGCACATTGCGGTCGATCGCGTTAGCTCGGCAATTTTGAAGACAGCATATCCGGCAATGCTGCAAGGCTCGCTCAGATCGGTCCGCCCGACAACGGTGCTCGCGATCGGGGTTGCCGCACTGGTTTGTGTGCCCGTTATCGCTGTGATCTGGCTGGCATTCAATCCCGAAGAGAACATCTGGCCGCACTTGCTGGATACGGTATTACCCGGCTATATCACCACCACACTGATTCTTATGATCTCCGTGGCGGCTGGTACGCTGATAATCGGCGTCGTCTGCGCCTGGCTGGTCACGTTTTACGAATTTCCCGGCAGAGGTTTCTTCACCTGGGGATTGTTGCTGCCATTTGCGGTACCCGCCTATGTGATTGCCTACGTCTATACAGATTTGCTGGAGTATGCCGGCCCGGTACAGTCGGCGCTGCGCGGCCTGTTTGGCTGGCAAAGTGCGGCTGACTATTACTTCCCGCCGATCCGCACACTCGGTGGTGCCGCGACAATGCTGACGCTGGTGCTCTACCCTTACATCTACCTGCTCACCCGCGCTGCATTCGCAGAGCAGTCGCCGTCGATGCTGGACGCTGCGCGCGCGCTGGGCCATCGCAGCGGGGCTGCATTTTTCCGGGTTACCCTGCCGCTGGCACGCCCCGCTGTTGCCGTCGGTGTCGCCATGGTAATGATGGAGACGCTCAACGACTTCGGAACCGTTGATTACTTCGCGGTGCGTACGCTCTCGGCGGGAATCTATGATGTCTGGCTGGGAATGAACAACCTCGGCGGCAGCGCGCAAATTGCCACCCTTCTGCTTTTGTTTGTTCTGATGATGATTGGCCTGGAGAGAATCGGACGCAGGCGCCAGCGTCATTTTCAACCGGCGTCGAGCCGGTTTCGATCGATGTCGCGGATACCTCTGCGTGGCCACCAGTCGGCCATTGCCACACTCATTTGCGCACTGCCGGTAACGCTGGGCTTCCTGCTCCCGGCGATCATACTGGGTCGATACGCGGTTGCTCATTTCGCCGACTCATGGACTGAAGATTTTCGCCAGACAGCGCTCAACAGCCTGACGATTTCGGCCCTCGGTGCTTTCGCGACGGTGTGCCTTGCGGTGACTCTTGCCTATGCCGCCAGGATGAGCCCCGGCCCGCTGCTGGGCTACTGCAATCGGGTGGCAAGTGTTGGCTACTCGGTACCAGGGGCGGTGCTCGCGCTCGGTGTACTGGTGCCCTTCGCGGCCTTCGACAATGCGCTGGATGCCTGGCTGCGCAGCCAGTTCGATATCAGTTCAGGACTGCTGCTGAGCGGCACAGTGTTCGCCATATTGTTTGCCTACGTCGTCCGATTCATGGCTGTGGCACTGGGTGCTGTCGAGTCGAGTTTGGGCAAAATCACACCCAGCATGGACATGGCCGCACGCACGCTTGGCCACAGACCGTTTCAAATCATGCGCCGAATTCATATCCCTTTGATGCGCAGCGGCCTGCTTACGGCAATGCTGGTCGTTTTCGTTGATTGCATGAAGGAGTTACCCGCCACGCTCGTATTGCGCCCGTTTAACTACGAGACCCTCGCCACCTACGTCTACCAGTACGCATCGGACGAACTGCTCAAGGAGAGCGCGCTGGCCGCACTGCTGATTGTGGCCACCGGCCTGATTCCCGTTCTGCTGCTCAGTGTAACGATAGACCGAAGCCGTGACCTGCAACGCCGTGAATAGTACGGTACGGCGCGTTTAAAAATGCCCGGTGATAGCGATGTAGGCCCCTTCAAGCGTGGCTTCCGAGCTGAAATCATCCAGGTCGTCCAGGTTTAGAACCAAACGCCTTAGTCCGCCTTCAATACCGATATCGACTAGCGGCAGGAGGTCGACTTCAAGATGCAAATAGGCTTCGATATCGACCAGATCGCTGCTTCGGTAGCTCGTCATGTTGCCACGTAGTCCGGCGGCAAGGCCGGTGAAAGGCAAATCGAATCTCGCGTGCCCGTAGAGCATCGGCACAGTGCCGTTTATATTCAACGTTTCACTTGGCCCACCACGCTGTTGGGCACTGGCCGTGCCATCCAGCCGACGCAACGACAGCCCGAGATCCATCGACACCCAGTTATCGAGTAGCTCGTAATAGAAGGTTGCGTCGGTGGCACTCAAATCGATGCTTGCATCCACTTCGCCAGAAAGGCTGATAGAGCCGAGCGTACCCGTCGCACTGCTCGAGGTTGCCGACCAGTCCAGTGGCGTTCTGCGAAACATCAGGTTGGGCACAAACGGAAAGAAGTGTTCAACCGCCACCAGCACAGACTCGCTGTCTGCACTGCTGTCATCGAACTCTGCGCTCAAATCGAATGAATCACCAGACTGACCGATCGTTCCGGACAGACTGGGCCGCCAGAGATAGGCACCGGCATGCACGCCAAATATCGTGTCGGCCTGCACCGGTTGTGTCCCTGCCAGTAACGCCAGGCCTAGCGCTGCAATTGATAGTGTTCTGGTCATCGACGCGTGATTTACCGTGTTGAGAGATTGGGTCCCGGCACGTGAATGCCGAGGTCAGGATGTTTGCAACTGCTCGATAAACGCATTGGATTCTGCAATCGATTTGTTCATCTCTTCGATCAGAACACCGATATCGTCCCGCAGACTGGCGAATTCGCCCCGCAGCGATCCAATCGCCTGAGCATTCAGATTGTGCTTGAGAAACAGCACGTTGTCCTTGAATGTCTGCAAAACGGGCTTCATGGTCGCTTCCGATGCGCGCATGGAGCGTAGCATCTCGGCGTATCGACCGCGGGTATCTCTCAGTTGAGCACCGCTTTGGCGTTTGAAGTCCGCGTTGCTGTACTGCTTGATTTCCGCCTCCCACTCCGAGAACAGTGCATCGGCCACTTTCTCGACGCTATCTATCCGCTCGCTAACTTCTTCAGCGGCTTCAAGGCTGTCGTCGTATTCACCGCTGAGCTTGTCGTAGGCCTTCTTGAGATCAGTCTCCTGGATCGTGACGATCGATCCGAACTGTTCCAGTGCATCCTTGAATTCAACCTGGGCATCCTGCTGCGCATCACGGGTATTCTCTACCCGGCTGACGAGTATGTCTCGTTTGTGAACACCCACTTTCTCCCACGCGTTATAATAGGTGGAAGAGCACCCGGTCATAACAAACGCCGTTACGCAAATGGCTGAAAATATTCGGGATTGCATCGGATCTCCTGGGAATTGTGCGACGCTTGTGCTGCTGGCTGATGGTGTTAATCCAGACGCGCTGGCTGAATAGTGTGGCGCGTGGAGTGTAATAGGCAGTCAACAGCGTTGATCTAAAGTTACAGAACGGTCAGCCGTTACCCTGCCCCGTGTGAGTTGCCGCAGCACCTGGGACTACCTTCGGCATGTAAAACGAGCGGGAAGCTATCCAGTATTCTATCTACAATAAATATAATAATGATATCAGGCCAGAAATTCAGTAAAACAACATCACCAATCCGACTGTTCGCCTTCGCGCTGATGGGACTGTTGGCGGGTTGCAGTACGACATCAGCGCTGGACTATCCAGAGGCAAACTATCGCGAGGTGATCTATCAGGTTACCTACGACCTGTTGCGTGCGGCCGAGTGCCGGCAAATAGAGGCGCAACAAGCCTACCGTTCCTGCGACCATTCCTATTTCCGCGACTATGAACACTACCGACGGGTTCGCTCGGACTTCATGGCAAGTTCAGGTACCGTTAGAGAGCGGCCGTTTTAGGCAACGGGTTTCCGCACAGTCCTGTTCTGCGAGAGATCGCTCGAACCTGCGCCAGGTAGCGTGCCACCACGCGCCGATCACCCACCCGCATAAATCGCTCTCGCATGCCCCAGGCACCAGTCAGGCCGCCGGTGTGGACAAATACAAGATCGTCCGCCGCGGCTGCGGTATCCGCCAGATCTCCGCACAGCAATCGCTCTAGCACGGGCCCGTTGTAAACCGGATCGAGCACAATCCCGGATTCCGCGAACACCTGCAAAATGAAATCCAGCGTATTGTCGGCTGGTTGGGCGTATCTCGAGATTGCCGGCAGCAGCAGAGGTAGACCTCGCTCGCCCGCTGCACGACACCACTGCGCAACCCGGGCAGATGTTTCCGGGTCATTTACAACACACACGCCCAATACGGGTTGATCCACTTCCGCGCCGGCGACTATTCCGGCAAACGTCGCTCCTGTACCCACGCTCACCGCAATAGTCGGCGCCCGCCCACAAGCGCGATTGACAACCGCCGCAATTGGCTTGCAGCCAAGCACAGCCGCCAGATTTGAACCACCTTCCGGCAAAACCGCGTCTGCTCCGAGCGACCCCACCAGTTCGGTTTGATAACCGGGATCGTGCCGGCGGCGATAGTCTGCGCGCGAAACGAAATGCATCTGCATGCCGAATCTGCTCGCCACCCGCAGCACGCGGTTGCCACCTGGCTGCTCACCGCGAATCACTGCGATCGCTTCAATCCGGTACTGCTCTGCCATCACGGCAAACGCGTACAAATGATTGGAGTAAGCCCCGCCAAAAGTCAGCACTCGCTGGCCGGCCAGCGTTGCCAGATTATCGCGCAATTTGTACCACTTGTTGCCAATTGCGCCCTGGGTAAGCAGGTCGAGCCGGAGGATATTAATAGAGCGACGTGTCGACCAACTGCTTGTCCTGAGCTCGGTCAGCATCGGGTGAAAACGACATTACATGCGATGAAACAACGCAAACGCATCAAGGTTTTAACGAGCGGGCCGATAACCTGCGGCGACGGAACAGACGATCCGTTAGACCAAAAATAATAACAATAAAAATAAAAACTCATGAATAGATCGATATACCAGAGCAAGGTCAGTCGTATCGCGGGTGTCATGTTGTTATTGCTAGCGGCCAGCGGCACTGCCACTGCGATGCAAACGGACATACAAGAGCAGCTAAGAGTCTATCTCGGTTCGGTTACCGAGAACACGGTCGGAGGCGTTTCACTACGCCACAAACTGGAGGTAAAGAATGTTTATCAGCGGCGCGCAAATCGACCAATCTGGGTTCGAAATGGCGACTTCACCACTACCGGCGATGCGATTCTCAAGAAGCTCGCACGCACCGACAGCGAGGGTCTGAGCCCCGAAGAATATTACGTGCCGGTGGTCCGTCAATGGGTGGCCAGCGGTGATCCACAGCGACTCTGGCATGCGGAACTGCTGATCACAGATTCGCTGATTGCCTACTTCAGCGACGTCGCGATGGGCTTTACTGCGCCACCGAGCAAAAAGGCGGGGTGGCATTTTCCTAAAAATGTCGTCGATGTTGCAGAAATCGCCGATCCGTTTTTCGCTGGCCAGAAAACCTTTCGACAAGTCCTGGACGAACTGCGCCCCGCCAGTGGTCGGTATCATTCGTTGCTGGCGGCGCATGCGCGCTACTCTGCTATAAGACTGGCCGGTGGCTGGCCGGCTATCGAGGTTTCCGGCAGCCTGCGCAGTGGCGATCGCGGTCGCAGCGTGATGGCTTTGAAACAGCGCCTGATTGTTTCAGGTGACCTGCGCCCGGACAACAAGCCGCTGGATCAGTTCGATGACGCCACCGCAGCCGCCGTACTCGCTTTTCAGAATCGCCACGGCCTCACTGCCGACGGAATCGCAGGCCGCGACACCATTGCTCAAATGAATGTCTCGGTCGACGACAAGCTGGCTCAGATCGAACTCAACCTCGAGCGCTGGAGATGGTTGCCGCGCAATCTCGGTGAAAGACACATTCTGGTTAACGTGGCGGGCTCTGAACTGGAACTTAAAGAGGGTGCTGAAACACTCCTGGAAATGCGCACGGTTGTTGGCAAGCCCGAGCATCGTACGCCATTGTTTTCAGACAAAATGGAGTACCTGGTTTTCAACCCTGCCTGGCATGTACCCGCCAGCATCACGCGAAAGTTGCTCAAGCGCGAGCGACGACAGCCCGGTTACCTCGATCGGAACGATTTCCAGGCGATTCCTCACGCTAAGTACGCCCGCCTGCCGATACGCTCGCTGGCGAACCATGAACTGGAGCACTCGAGCTTTTTATCTACCTACCGCCTTCGTCAGGCACCGGGCAAGAAGAACGCGCTGGGACGGCTGAAGTTCATGTTTCCGAACAAGTTCAGTGTCTACCTGCACGACACGACCGACAGACACCTGTTCGCCAAGAGTCAGCGCGCTCACAGCCACGGCTGTGTCAGAGTGGAACAACCGCAGGAACTGGCCAGAGCCTTGCTGCTGGCCGATGGCCTTGGCAACTCGGAAATCGATCGCCTGATCGACTCGGGTAAAACACGCAAAATGGCACTGAGCAGCCCGGTACCGGTCCATTTGACCTATCAGACGACCTGGGTCGACCAATTCGGCCAGGTGCAGTTTCGACCCGATATCTATCGCCATGACAAGGCGCCGATAAAGTCAATGGATAACGCGCGCACCATTCATGCAGCTGTCAGCAACTCGTTGCTGAACTCCACTGCCATCAAGCTGGCTTCAAACGACCAGTAATAACCAGGCGGCCGCCGGTATCCACCGGCGGCCATCGACTACAACAACACATGACACGGCTGTTATAATCGGGCGATTCCCTGTTACGACTCGATTCCATGGCCGGTTTATCAACGCATATCCTCGACACCAGTGCCGGTTGCCCCGCAGCAGGTGTGCTGATCGAACTTTTCAGCACTGGCGATACAACACCACTGGCGAGCTGCAACACCAACGCCGATGGCAGAACTGATCAGCCACTGATTCCCGCAGGCCAATTGAAGGCGCAATCCTATGAGTTGCACTTTCATGCCGGTGATTACTTTCGCAAACGCGAGGGTGCAACCAGTACCGTGCCTTTCCTCGATGTGGTCATCATCCGCTTCGGCGTTGACAACCCGGACCAGCACTATCACGTGCCGTTATTGTTGTCGCCGTTTGGTTACTCAACCTATCGCGGCAGTTGATGAACCCCAACCTCGAGAAACTGCAGGCTTATCCGTTCGAACGATTCCGCGCGCTGATCCGCCAGGAATCGCAGAACCCTGAACTCACGCCGGTTAGCATGTCGATTGGTGAACCCGGCCACGAGCCACCAGCGACTGCAATGCAGGCAATGACAGAGTCGTTGCCCACCGTGGCCAAGTATCCACCCACACGTGGCAGCGATGTGTTGCGCGAGTGCATCGCACAATGGCTGGCGAAACGATTCGGCCTCAGCCCGGGCACCATCGACAGCAATCGCCATGTGCTGCCGGTCAATGGCACGCGCGAGGCGCTCTTCGCGATCGCGCAGTGTCTGTTCAACCAAAACGACACTAAAAAACCGCTGGTCCTGATTCCGAATCCGTTTTATCAGATATACGAAGGTGCGGCGCTGCTTGCTGGCGCCACGCCGTACTTCTACAATACCGATGCAGCGAATCAGTACCAGCCCGACTTCGACTCGATTCCGGATTCGGTGTGGGCACAGTGCCAGTTCATTTACATCTGCACGCCTGGCAATCCGGCCGGTGCGGTCATCAGTGCGCGTCACTTACAGCAACTGATCACACTCGCACACCAACACGATTTCACGATAATCTCGGATGAGTGCTATTCTGAAATCTACCCGGCCAACGCAAATCCACCATCCGGTCTGCTGCAAGCCAGTGCTGACGCTGGCAACATCGACTTCGATCGATGCGTGGTATTTAATAGCTTGTCAAAGCGATCCAATCTGCCCGGCCTGAGATCCGGACTGGTGGCAGGCGATGCAGGAATCATCGAGATGTTCCTGCAATTTCGCACTTACCACGGTTGTGCGATGCCGGGCTACGTGAGTGCCGCCAGCATCGCCGCCTGGAGCGACGAACGACACGTTATCGACAACCGATCACTCTATCAGGCAAAATTCGATCAGGTAATCACCGTTCTCGAAACCTGCTTTTCTCTGAAGCGCCCGGATGCAGGGTTTTTTCTATGGATTGATCTTGGCCAAAGCGATACGCAATTCGCACGCAATCTCTACCGTGAAAAAAGCGTATCGGTTCTCCCCGGCAGCTACCTTTCGCGATCCACCGAACTCGGCAACCCCGGCGAAAATCACGTGCGACTGGCTTTGGTGGCCCCTTTAGATACTTGTATTGAGGCGGCACAGCGCATCCACGACTTCGTCACGGTATAAATTCGCCTCACTTTATTTTTTTACTATTCGCCAGAATCTGGAGCCTCGAATGAGCGCAATTGAATCCCTTATAAACGACAGTTTCGAACGCCGGGCTGAAATCACACCCTCGACCGTCGATACCAAAACCCGTGACGCGATCGAGCAGGCCATCGCGATGCTCGACTCAGGTGAAGCACGCGTCGCAGAGCCCGCAGGCGATGGCCAGTGGGTGGTCAATGAATGGCTGAAAAAGGCTGTACTGCTGTCTTTCAGAATTCACGATAATGCACCCGTTGCCGCCGGTGGCTACACGCAGTTCTACGACAAGGTAGCAACCAAATACGCCGACTACAGCGCCGAGCAGTTCGCCGCTTCAGGCGTCAGAGTTGTGCCGCCGGCAGTTGCCCGAAAGGGCTCCTTTATCGCAAGTGATACTGTGCTGATGCCATCATACGTAAACATCGGGGCATACGTGGATAGTGGCACTATGGTAGACACCTGGGCCACCGTTGGTTCATGTGCACAAATAGGTAAAAACGTGCATCTGTCAGGTGGTGTCGGTATTGGTGGCGTACTGGAACCTCTGCAGGCCTCCCCCACTATCATTGAAGATAACTGCTTCATTGGCGCCCGCTCGGAAATCGTTGAAGGTGTTATCGTCGAACAGGGTTCAGTGGTTTCGATGGGAGTCTATATCGGTCAGTCGACGCGCATCTACGATCGCGAGAACGACGAAATTCTGTATGGCAGAGTGCCCGCAGGTTCTGTCGTGGTGTCGGGCAATCTGCCTGCCGACAACGGTAAATACAGTCTCTATTGCGCCGTGATCGTTAAACGAGTCGATGAAAAAACACGCAGCAAAGTCGGCATCAATGAATTGCTGCGAACGGTGGATTAATGACTACCACCATCTACGGCATTAAAAACTGCGACACGATCAAAAAGGCGCGCCGCTTCATGGATGCCAATGATCTCGATTATCATTTTCACGACTATCGAACGGATGGCACCAATCCGGCACAACTACAGGACTGGATTGCACATTTCGGCTGGGACACCGTTTTGAATAAACGCGGCACCACCTGGCGCAAACTGCCAGATCAGGTACGCAGTGACACTGATGAAAGCAATGCGGCCGAGTTACTCGCAAAAGAACCGGCAATGATCAAGCGTCCGGTGCTTGTCACTGGCGACACGGTACTGATCGGATTCAATGAGAGTGAATGGAAGTCGGCACTGCTGTAAGCCGCAAGTCCCATGTCAACGGCCATTGAAAAACAGCTTATCGCGCTCGGCGATAAAACTATTGCCGAGCACAACCAGCGTTTTTTTAAAACCGGTGCCGGACAATACGGCGAGGGCGATCAATTTCTCGGCATTCGAATGCCCGTCATCAGGGCCACCCTGAAACAACACAAATCAACCCTTACAATCGATAGCGCCACCACCCTGCTGCAAAGCAAGTGGCACGAAACGCGTATGTTCGCCGTGCTCGCATTGCTGGAACTGTACAACCAGCGCAGCGCAGACGAATCGTTAAAAAAGGCTGTTGTAGCTACCTACCTGAAGCATCGCAGGCAGGTAAACAACTGGGATCTGGTTGACGCATCTGCACCGGGTATTACGGGCGCCTGGCATTTTAGCCGCGACCGCGCAGGGCTGGATAAAATGATAAAGGCAACGTCAATGTGGGATCGAAGAATCGCCATGTTGTCGACGTTTTACTACATTCGACAGCACGATCTCGTCGATACCTTCAAGTACGCTGCAACTCTCCTGGACGATCAGCAAGATCTGATGCATAAAGCAGCAGGTTGGATGCTGCGTGAAGCCGGAAAACGCGATGAAAAACAACTATGCCTTTTTCTGGACGAAAACTCGCGCAAGATGCCACGCACCATGCTGCGTTATTCACTGGAGCGCTTGCCCGAAACTAGGCGCAAGCACTACATGCAAATAAAGTAGTCATGGGCATCAAATAACTGCACGCCTGCGTCGTTGCAGCCAGACCACCAGTGCCAGTAATAAAAACGCTGGTATGTAGAATATTTCTTTGGCTATACGTGTTGCCGGTGTTTTGACTTCGGCCACCTGCACAGGATCGTCAGCGTAGTAGTCGAACAGGTTGCCGATTTGTCCGAAGAATGGCGTGCCCTGCATAGGTTCGTCCAGCAACGCCACGCCGTTTTCCATACGCACATCCAGTCCGGCATTTCGCAGTCGGTCTGCCGCTTCAGCCGGATCGCCCAGCGGCACCAGCAAGGTGGTCTGATCCGATTTACCGCTATTGTAGTTTGGCCCCTTGACGACAATCGTCACAGTACCACCCGGAGTA
>CAKZSB010000030.1 GCA_937920585.1 uncultured Granulosicoccaceae bacterium
GTCATTGGCCGCGCAGTGACAAACCCGATACCATCGTACAACTGCATCGATCGCGAAAAATTATCCTCCAGCATGGCGCCGAGAATAAATCCGATCAACAGCGGTGCCAGCGGATAATTGGCAAATCGCAACACGGTGGCAAACACACCAAGCCCTACCAGAATCAGCAACTCAGTGGCATTGTTCTGACCAATATAAGCACCCATCAGCGTGAAGAATAAAATAAACGGGATCAGGAAGTTGCGTGGTACAGCGAGCACTTTCGCGATGTAGGGGATCAGTGGAAGATTCAGTATCAGCAACACCAGGTTACCGATATACATCGAGATGATCACTGACCAGAAAATCTCCGGCTGATCAGTCATCAGCCGTGGCCCGGGCGATACGTTCAATGCGATCAGCGCGCCGAGCAAAATAGCCGTGGTGCCGGAACCGGGTATGCCCAGTGTCAGCAATGGCACAAACGAACCGGTGCAGGCTGCATTGTTGGCCGATTCGGGGGCGGCGAGGCCTTTCACGGATCCGTGACCAAATTTCTTCTGCTCTTCCTCGGAGGCGATATTGCGCTCGACGGCATAACCCAGAAACGATGCGATGGTCGCACCGGCGCCAGGCAATACACCGATCAAAAATCCCTGAATGGACTGGCGGCCAATTACCGGCGCTATCTGGCGTGCCTCCTTGCCGGTGATACGCAGTTTGCTGATCTCGCCTCCGCCCTGCGTTTTGGAGCGATTGGGATCGAGCACCAGATACAGCGCTTCGGGTAGCGCAAACATTGCCATCGCAAGCGTGATAAATCCAAACCCTGACTGCAAATCCATAACGCCCATGGTAAACCTTGGCAGGTTAAACAACGCGCCCTCGCCGACTGTTGCCATGATCAGGCCGATCACTGTCATCAGCAACGCTTTGCCGACGTTGCCACTGCCGGCAAACGCCGCAATCGCGGAAAGCCCCACTACCATCAGCGCGAAATATTCCGCCGAGTGGAACAGCAGAGCGACACTGGCCAGCGCCGGTGCAAAGATCATCAGCAGGATCGCGCCGATCGTGCCGCCGACAAAAGACGCAATCGCGGCGACGGTCAGCGCTTTGCCGGCATCGCCACGACGCGCCATCGGGTAGCCATCGAAACTGGTGGCAACAGTCGAGGCGACACCGGGCGCGTTAATCAGTATTGAGGATGTCGAGCCACCAAAAATGGCGCCGTAGTAAACACCGGCCAGCAGTATCAATGCCGCGGAAGGATCACCGATGCCGATCGCCACCGGGATCATAATCGCAATGATCGACATGGGCCCGAGCCCGGGCAACATACCGATAAATGTGCCGATCAGGCAACCGCCAACCACCATGAACAGATTGCCGGGCGTCAGTACCGTCTTCAGGCCGATTAATATGCCTTCGATCATATTTTATTACCCCGCGAGCGCCATCGGCCATGGACGCAGAAAAATACCCAGCACCTGTTGCACGAGGTACCACACACAAATTGTTGCAACTAATGCAATCGGTATAATCAGGTGCCAGCGGCGATCACCCAAAACCAACGGCCCGAGAATCAGAAATCCGCTGGTGGCAGCGATAAAGCCAATCGGTCGCAATACCAACGCATAGACGATCATCAATCCGATCAAGATCAGCGCCTGCCCAAGGTTGTAATCGAGCAGGCGGCGATAGTCGATCTCGGCGGGTTCATCGCTTTGCGATGCCTTCTCCCAGCCCAGCAGTATCGCGAGTGACAGCGCAACACCCAGAACAGACAACACCTTGGGGAAGGTGCTGGGCCAGACCGGATTGCGTTGCATGAAAGGCGGGAGTTGTCCGTCCATGGTAAAAAAAGCGGTGTAGCCGTATACCAGGCAAATTAGCAGAAAGATCAGTGCGATCCAGCGATCCAGTGCCACGCGGCGATACTCCACAAAATGTTGGACGAGATAGTCGGGCGTTTGCAACACCGGAAAAATACTGGTGGTGCAATTTTTACAGCTTGAGGTTCAACGCCCGCATCGCTGCCAGTGAATCCGGCAAGACGCTACGGGCGATTGCTTATGACAAAGTAAAGCTCGTTGAGTGTGGCCGCAGCGGGCGACCAACACTACCAATGATAAATATCTACAGAAAGCCGAGCTTCTTCATCAGATCGCCAATGACCTTTTCCTGCTCTTCCAGGAAAGTGGCGAAATCAGCTCCGGAGTTATGAATGTTCACCCAACCATTGCGGGCACGAACTTCTTCCCACTCGGGTGTATCGTACATTTTCGCGATCGCTTCCTGGTAGCCGGCGACTTTGTCATCGGGCAGGCCGGGTGCTGCAAAGAATCCACGCCAGTTAACAAACGAAGTATCGATGCCCTGCTCTTTCATTGTCATCGCATCGGGTAGTGCATCGACGCGCTCATCAGCGGTAATACCCACAATCTTCACTTCGCCGGCATTGGCCATTTCAACGGCCTCGGAGAAACCGGTGGACAACACCTTGATCTCACCCGACAGCAGCGCTGCCATTGCCTTGCCACCAGCATCGTAAGGAATGTATTTGAATGCAGTGGGATCTTCACCAGCCGCTTCCATCACCATCGCGGCGACCAGGTGATCCATGCCACCCGGCACTGAACCACCGCCCACAGCGGTGCCGGAAGGATCGGCTTTGTAGGCGGCTAGCAGATCAGTCATTGAGCTGATCGGGCTGTCTTTGGGGACGACCAGGGCGGCATAATCGCCAATGGTGCCGGCAACCAGCGTGAGATCGCGAAAGTTGTGCGGGAACACGCCGGTGAGCGAACGGATTACGATCGGCGTGGAGTTGACCATTAAGGTCCCGTGCTGGCTATCGGCATTCTCGATCAGATAACCGATCGCCTTGCCGCCGCCGCCGCCAGACATATTCTCGAAGCTTGCCGATCCCACCAGGCCTGATTTAGTCAGCGCCTCGCCTGTACCGCGCGCGGTGCCATCCCAGCCACCACCGGCGCCACCGGGGATGAGAAAGTGAATATCTTCTATCATCGGGGCGGCCTGCGATACACCTGATGTACCCAGACAAAGTGCTGTTGTGGCAGCGAGCAGAATGCCTCTGCGAACTCGATTGACAATCATGTTGTATGCTCCTGTTTTGACGCTGTTGAGTGTGTCGTTCTACAGTAAACCCCACCAAGCTGACAACAACCTGTCGCCATTCATGCCACTAACCGACGCCCGTCCGCCATGCGCTTTCTGCTGATCGAGGACAATCTGCAACTCGCCGCCGCCGTGCAGGAGCGATTCAAAACCTCGGGCCATGTGGTTGACCACGCGGCCACGCTGCAGGCCGCCAACCAGCATATCGCCGGCGCTGAATACGACCTGGTGTTGCTCGACATCATGCTGCCAGACGGCGACGGCAGGCAATTCCTGCACAACCACCGCACGGCGAACAATCAAACGCCGGTAATCGTGCTGACAGCTCGTTCGCAGGTTTCCGATCGGGTCGGTATACTGGATCTGGGCGCCGATGACTACCTGACCAAACCCTTCGATTTCTCTGAACTGGAAGCGCGCTGCCGCGCTGTGCTGAGACGCCGCGGTGGTGAGACGACCAATGCCATTCAATTTGGCGATATCAGCTTCGACGCACTCACTGCTACGCTCACCGTGGATGGCAAAACGCTTTCGTTGCGCAACAAGGAGATGCGCCTGCTGGAAATTCTGATTTCCGCACCGGGGCAGATCTTCTCCAAGAACAAGCTCATCGATCGGCTGTTCTCCTACGATGAAGATGTCTCAACCAATGCAATTGAAGTGTATATTGCGCGCCTGCGAAAACACCTGGCTGGCGCCCGCGTGCAAATAGTGACGGCACGCGGCATGGGCTACAAACTGGACGTCACGCCATGACAGTGCAAACGCCCGTAGACGGCTCCATTCAACGCCGCCTTTCATTCTATTTAATCGGCAGCGCGATGTTGCTGGCCATCATTCTGTTGCTGATCACCCGGCAGTTCACCGCTCGAATCGCCGAGCAATCACAGGACAATATTCTCGCCGCCTCAGCCATATCGATACTGGAATCGGTCACCCAGCGGGCAGATGGTATTTCCGTCGATATCCCCTACGCCGCACTGGCCATGCTGGGCAATGTGAGTGACGACCGGGTGTTTTATCAGGTTGTGGCCGGCGACGAACATTTGACCGGCTATGCCGATTTGCCCGGCGCCACAACAGCGGATAAAACAAGCGAACGCAGCTACATTACTACCCGCTATCAACAGGAAACCATTCGCATGGTGCAATTGCTGCGAAGGATGACGGTGGCGGGAGAATCGATTGATATAAGGGTCAAGGTCGCACAAACCCACAATGCACAACAGTCCCGGCTCAATACCATCGTCAATCGCCTGTTGTGGCCCGGCATCGGCATGTTTCTGCTGGCACTTTTACTCGCGGCTATATCCGCACGCTCTACCGTGCAACCACTGCGCGCACTGGCCGACACTGTCGCCGAACGCAGTATGGATAATCTGGAACCGGTTCGCGCCCCGGTACCAATAGAAATGGCCCCGCTGGTCAATTCACTCAACAGCCTGATCAGCCGGCTGAAAATTAATCAGCACCGAAGCGAAGATTTCATCGCTGAGGCAGCCCACCGGGTTCGCACACCATTGGCCACCGTGCGCAGCCAGGCGGAGATCGCGCTGATGCGTGTTGAGCGGCCGGAAAATCGCCAGTCACTCAAAGAGATGATTCGCGCGATCGATGAAAGCTCGCGGGCAGCGGGCCAGCTACTCGATCACGCCATGGTATCGTTTCGATCAGACCAACTGGAACTCAAGGCCATCAAGCCCGCCGAACTGGTGATCGATACCGTTGCCCGGCTGCAACCGATCGCCGATATGCGCGACATCGAACTCAACACACTGATCGACACCGAGCTTTCAATTAACGGCGATGCGATACTGGTACAAAGCGCCATCCGCAACATCGTGGAAAACGCAGTGAAGTACTCACCGCGCGATACCATGATCGAGGTCCGGGTTGGCGCTGAAAAACCGTGTTTGCACATTTGTGTTTCCGACCAGGGAGATGGTTTCCCCGCCGGCACAACACAACTGACGGAACGCTTTGCGCGTGGGCAAAATGCCATGCATACAGT